>NZ_JAJCPX010000021.1:0-51932 GCF_020563125.1 Longicatena sp. 210702-DFI.1.196
CGGAACCGTACGTACGGTGGTGTGAGAGGGTGATTTATTTCACCCTACTCGATTGCCGCCTACGGGCTGGGCATTGGCATTTACCTCTCATCCAGGCGCAACTACCGCAGGGGCGAGGAACACGGCTCCGCCAAATGGGGCGATCCGCGGGCCGTGAACCGGAAATACCGGGATAAAAACCCGTTTCAAAACCGCATTTTTACCCAGCACGTCCGCATGGGGCTGGACGGGAAAAAGCACCGCAGGACGTTAAACACCCTGGTCTGCGGCGGCAGCGGCGCGGGAAAAAGCCGCTTTTATGCAAAGGTCAATATCTGCCAGGCCAACACCTCTTTTTTCATCCTGGACTGCAAAGGAGAGCTGCTGCGGGACTGCGGCGGCCTGCTGGAACGGCAGGGCTATGAGATTAAGGTGGTTGACCTTTTGAACATGAACAAAAGCCACTGTTATAACCCCTTTGCCTATCTGAAAAACGACAACGATGTGCAGAAGATGGTGACGAACCTGTTCAAAGCCACCACCCCCAAAGGGAGCCAGTCAAACGACCCCTTCTGGGATACGGCGGCCAGTATGCTTCTTATGGCGCTGGTGTTCTATCTCCACTACGAGGCCCCGGAGGACGAGAAAAACTTCCCCATGGTCATGGAAATGCTGCGGGCCGGTGAGGTGCGGGAGGACGACGACAGCTATCAATCCCCGCTGGATGAGCTGTTTGAACGGCTGGAAATGCGCTCCCCCGACCACATCGCGGTGAAGTATTACAAGGACTACCGCTCCGGCAGCGCCAAGACCTTAAAATCCATCCAGATCACGCTTGCTTCACGTCTGGAGAAGTTCAACCTTTCATCCGTGGCGGCCCTCACGGCCACCGACGAGCTGGAGCTTGCCAGCCTGGGGGAAAAGAAAGTGGCGCTCTTTGCCCTCATCCCGGACAACGACGCCAGCTTCAATTTTTTAGTGAGCCTTTTGTATGCCAGCACCTTTCAGGAATTGTTTTACAGCGCCGACCGGGTACACGGCGGGAGCCTGCCTGTGCCGGTGCATTTTTTGATGGACGAGTTTGCCAATGTCAGCCTGCCCGATGATTTCGACAAGCTGCTGGCTACCATGCGCTCACGGAATATTTCTGTGTCCATCATCATCCAGAACATCGCCCAGCTCAAGGCGCTGTACGAGAAACAATGGGAATCCATCATGGGCAACTGCGATGAATTTCTCTACCTGGGCGGCAACGAATCGTCCACCCACAAGCTCATCTCGGAAAGCTATCTGGGCAAAAGCACCCTCTGGCTGGACACCTACGGCAAGAGTACCGGCCATTCGGGCAGCTACTCTACCAACAACCAGATCACGGGCCGGGAGCTGATGACCCCGGACGAGGTGCGTATGCTGGACAACCGCCTGGCCCTGCTCTTTATCCGGGGCGAGCCGCCGCTGATGGATGAAAAGTACGAATTGCTAAAGCACCCCAATGTGAAATACACCACCGATGGCGGCGCGCCAGCCTATGCCCACGGCGGCACGGAAAACGCTGTGGCGGGCTTGACCATCAGCCGCCTTACCCCCGGCGACCTTGCAAATCTCAAGGAGCCGGATGTGACCTGTGAGCTTCTGTCCGACGAGGACATGGAGAAAATCTTTCAATTCAAGGAGGAAAAGCAAAATGAAACTGTTTAACAAGGAAAGCAAGAAGAACAAGGAAACCCGCAGCCTGCCTATGAGCAAAAAGGGCAAAAGCGCCCTTACCGTCTACTCAGCCCTGGTGCTTATGCTGTGCAGCTGCACCACCACGGCCTTTGCTGCCAGCGACCCCTTGACGGTTATCAACAACCTCAGCGACTTCATTTTCGGCCTCATCCGGGCTATTGGTATGATCCTGCTGGGCTTCGGCGTGGTGCAGATCGGCCTCTCTCTCAAATCCCATGACCCCAGCCAGAGAGCCAACGGCTTCCTCACTTTGGCAGGCGGCGTTGTGATTACCTTTGCTAAAGAAATCTTAACCCTGATTACCGGCTGATGAAAAACGGCGGCATAGGGGCGGGCCACAGCGGCCCGCCCCTGTTTCTGCCGGAAAGGAGGTCTTTGAATGTCCGATAACTGGGTTGTGCAAAACCTGCAAAATGCCCTTGACACCTGGAACAAGTATCTGTCTGAAATCTGGCAGCTTATCACCCAAAGCCCGGAGCAGTTTAAGGGCGGCTCCATCTGGAGTGTGATCGTCAACATCCACGACGCGGTGCGGGCTATCGGCCTTGCGCTTCTGGTGCTGTTCTTTGTCATCGGGATTGTGAAAACCTGCGGCAGCTTTGCCGAGGTGAAAAAGCCGGAACACGCCTTAAAGCTGTTCATCCGGTTTGCCATTGCCAAGGGTGTCGTGACCTATGGGCTGGAGCTGATGATGGCCCTCTTTAACATTGTCCAGGGCCTTGTTTCCACCATTATGAACGCGGCGGGCTTTGGAACCGCACAGCAGACCGTTCTCCCACAGGAGATCATTGACGCGGTGGAAAGCTGCGGCTTCTTTGAGAGTATCCCTTTGTGGGCGGTGACGCTCATCGGCGGGCTGTTCATCACCGTTCTCAGCTTCATTATGATTATGACCGTCTACGGGCGGTTTTTTAAGCTCTATTTATACACGGCCATCGCGCCGGTGCCTCTGTCCACCTTTGGCGGGGAACCCAGCCAGAACGTGGGCAAGAGCTTCATCAAAAGCTATGCCGCCGTGTGCCTGGAGGGGGCAATCATCGTGCTGGCCTGCATTATCTTCTCCCTGTTCGCGGCTTCACCCCCTGCGGTTGACCCCAACGCGGCGGCAGTTACCCAGGTGTGGAGCTATGTGGGCGAGCTGCTGTTCAATATGCTGGTGCTTGTAGGCGCTGTGAAGATGGCCGACCGCGTGGTGCGCGAGATGATGGGCCTGTAAAGGAGGAAAAGTCAATGGACGATACAAGAAACGAGGTTTGCCGCAAGGTGCTGGAAACGCCTCTTGAGGACATCCGGGAGGATGTGTTCTTCCGCGCCGACAACTTTCAGAATGAGCCGTGGTACGGCGAGTTTCAGATCTACCGCAATCTGGGCGTTTGCCAGCCCAAGCCGGAACACGTCCTGGAGGTGCAGAAGGCGCTGAAAGTCATGGGCTATCCCACCCACGCTGCCGAGCGGAACGGGAAAACCTATCTTCTCCCCGGCGAAAAACAGCCCGAAAGCACAAAGACGTTGAGGGAGGAATGGAAAATGGCGCGGCTGGAGGAACAGAAAGAAGCTGCCTCTCGGCTGTTTTAGAAATCTTCCCGGCAAAAGGGCCGGGAGCGTTAAGAAACGGAGGGATATGTTTTGAACATGAGCAAAGAAAAGCTGATGAGGCTTGCCGGGCGCGCCCTAAAGCGTACCGAATCCTATCAATGGAACCGGGGGCTGGATGTGCCGGATGAGGAAAACTACAAAATCGACTATCTGCTGGTCAAGGGCAGCAAGGCTTCCCCGGAGGACGTGATAGCCTATGCGTCCTTTGAGGACGATATGGTGCGGTTCCATCCGCTGCGGGAAAACGACCAGCCTTTTGCGCATTACGGCGAGTGCTTCACTTACGATTCCGACCTGTTTGAGCCTTTGGAGCAAGGATATTCCCTGGCTTGTATGTCGCCGGAGGCCCATGCCTGCGCCTGGTATGAAATCGAAGATTTACAGGGCGGGATCGAACACCAGGCAGGTATGCAGAGCTATTTGCACTACTGCAAGCAGCACGGCGTTACCAGGGTGCAACTGGCCCGTCTGGCGGACTATGACGGCATGGATGTGATGAAGCTCTATGACCGGCAGGCTGTCAGAGGGGCGCAGGGCAAGCAGAAAAAAGAGTTTGAGCGATAACGGGAGGTGGCATTTTGGAAGTCAAGATCAACCGCGAAATCCGCAACTACACCGAATCCATGTTTTTCGGTTTGAGTATGCGGCAATTCATTTTTTCCATTCTGGCCTGCGGCGTGGCCGTGGGCCTTTACTTTCTCCTGCGCCCCTACTTTGGCGTGGAAACCCTTTCCTGGGTTTGCATTTTGGGCGCGTCCCCCTTTGCCATGCTGGGGTTTATCACCTACCACGGCATGACGGCGGAACAATTCATCTGGGCGTGGCTGCGCTCGGAAATGCTGGAGCCAAAGGAGATAAAGTTTGAGGACGGCAACTATTACTATGCTGCTTTGAAAGATGTGATCGAGGGGCGGCAGACCGGGCGGCCCGTCAGAAAGCAGCCCAAAGAGCCGAAACAGTTTTACAAGCGGAAGGAGGCAACCCATGATTAAAACGTTGAAAACCATGTCCAAGCAGGACAAGGAGCGATATACCGTACCCCGGAAGGTGCAGGATGTGATCCCCGTCCGCCGTATCTGGCAGGACGGCATTTTTTTGACCGGAAACAAGTTCTCCAAAACCTATCAGTTCAGCGACATCAATTATCTGGTGGCAAGCCGCGAGGATAAAGAGAGTATGTTCCTCATCTACTCGGAGCTTCTCAACTCCCTGGATTCTGGAGCGGTGACGAAAATCACCATCAACAACCGGAGGACGAATAAGGCAAACTTTGAAAACTCCATCCTCATGCCTATGCAGGAGGACTTCCGGGACGAGTACCGCAGGGAATACAATCAAATGCTGCTCGATAAGGCCACCGGGGCCAATGGAATCACCCAGGAGAAATATATCACCATCTCTGTGGTGAAGAAAGATATTGAGGAGGCCCGCGCCTACTTTTCCCGCGTGGGGGCCGACCTCATTTCTCACTTTGCCGCCCTGGGTTCCAAGTGCGTGGAGCTGGACGCTTCCGAAAGGCTACGTATCCTGCACGATTTCTACCGCCAGGGCGAGGAGGCAGAGTTCTCCTTTGATTTGGCGGCTATGGCAAAGCGCGGCCACGATTTCAAGGACTATATCTGCCCCGACAGCATGGAGAAGAACAGCGACTATGTGAAGCTGGGTGACAAGTTTTGCCGGGTGTTGTTCCTCAAGGATTTTGCCAGCTATATCAAGGACAACATGGTGACGGAGCTTACGGATTTCAACCGCAATCTGATGTTCTCCATTGACGTGGTTCCGGTGCCTACGGATGAGGCTGTGCGGGAGGTAGAAAACCGCTTATTGGGCGTGGAAACGAACATCACCAACTGGCAAAGACGCCAAAATGCCAATAACAACTTTTCCGCCGTGGTGCCCTATGACATGGAGCTTCAGCGCAAAGAGAGCAAGGAGTTCCTGGACGATCTCACCACCCGTGACCAGCGCATGATGTTTGCGGTGATTACCCTGGCGATCACCGCCGACACCAAGGAGCAGCTTGACAGTGACACCGAGGCGGTGCTTTCCGTGGCAAGAAAGCATATGTGCCAGCTTGCGGTTCTCAAGTTCCAGCAGCTTGACGGGCTGAACACGGCCCTGCCCATTGGGGTGCGCAAAATCAACGCCTTCCGTACCCTCACCACCGAGAGTTTGGCGGTGTTCATCCCCTTTAAGGTGCAGGAGATCCAGGACAAGGGCGGCATTTACTTTGGGGAGAACGCTATTTCCCACAACCTCATCATGTGCAACAAGGCGAACCTGTTAAACCAGTCGGCTTTTTACCTGGGCGTTCCCGGCGCGGGAAAATCTTTTGCGGTGAAAGAGCTGATCGCCTTCCTTATGCTCCATCCCAATTACGCCAATGATGAAATCCTCATTTGTGACCCGGAGGGCGAGTTTGGCGCACTGGTGAAAGCCCTGGGCCGCGAAAAGGCTACGGTGGCCCACCTGGTGGCAGGCGGAAAAGACAAGCTCAATTCCATGTATATGGTGGAGGGTTACGGCGAGCAGAATCCCATTGTGGAGAAGTCGCAGTTTGTTATGTCCCTCATCGAGCAGATCGACAAGCGCGGCGTGGGGCCGCAGCATAAATCCATCATCGACCGCTGCACCGCCCTTGTTTACCCGGAGGCGGAAAAAGAGGGCCGGGCCGCCACTCTCTGCGACCTGCGGAACAAGCTGCTGGAGCAGCCGGAGGAAAAGGCAAAGGAGATCGCCCTTTCCCTGGAGCTTTACACCACCGGCTCCCTGGACATCTTTGGCCGCGACAGCACGGTGGATTTGAATAAGCCCTATGTGGTGTTCGACATCCACGGCCTGGGCGAGCAGCTAAAGCCAGCCGGTTCCCTCGTCATCACCGACACCATCTTGAACCGCGTGACTCTCAACTGGAAACGAGGCAAGCGCACCCACGTCTTTATCGACGAGTTCCATGTGATGTTTGAAAATGAGCAAAGCGGTATTTTCTTTAACAGCGCATGGCGGCAGTTCAGAAAGCGCGGCGCTTATCCTACGGCCATTACCCAGAACGTGGAGTACCTTTTGGATTCCGTCCAGGCCAGCACCATGCTCAGTAACTCGGAATTTATCGTCATGCTCAACCAGGCGGCTTCCGACCGGGAAAAGCTCTCCAAGCTCCTCAATATCTCTAAGGAGCAGATGAGCTATGTCACCAACGCGGACGCGGGCTGCGGCCTCATCCGCTACGGCAGCGCACTGGTGCCTTTTGTCAACCGTTTCCCGCGCAATACAAAGCTGTATGCCCTGATGACCACCAAGCCCGGTGAGGGCGTGTTCGGCGGCGAGGAGGTTTTGGTATGAACAGGCTCAATATCCGGTTTGCGTCCGCAGAACACCGCGATTTCTTTTTGCGGATGATGAGTGAGGCCCGGAAAAATGACTGCTATCATCAGTCTTTCTTTTATGTCATGGGGATTGCCCCGGAAACACGGGCCAACATCCGCCAGATGTTTGATTTCAAGCAGGACTGTATCAAACCGGAGGGTATGCACGGCGGTTGGCAGACCAGCGGCACCGTCCGGGTGTGCCGTTTGGCCTTTAACCTTTGGAACGGCTATACCGAGCCGGAACACAGCAACGCCTATTCCCCGGAAGATCTGTTCTGCTGCGAGTTTGCCCCCTATTTCATGGAGGGCATGAAAATCCGTTACCCGGAATACTGCCGGGAGCTGCCGCCTGCCAGAAAGCAGGCGGAACCAGCCCGATAATGGCTTTGATAGGAGGAAAATAAGATGGCTGAATTGACCTATACGCTGGGGGAACATCCCCAGATCATCGAGCTTCTCTCTGTGCTGGAGAAAAACAACCTTCAAAGGCAGAAGGAAGAAGTGCAGGCCCTGGTGGGGTATATCGACGGCATGGAGGATAAGCTGGCCCAGATGATGGAGGAGATGAAAGAAATCCGTTTGGAGGTTGGCAAGCTCCACGACAAGGGAATCCGGGCCAAATGCGCGCAGCTTGTGACAGCGGCGGAAGGCAAAATCCAGCAGGTAAAAGCGATGGTTTCCACCGCCAAGGCAAACCTCATTTCCTCTGCCGGGCGCATGGTGCAGACCTTTCAGGAAAAGGGGCGCTCCGCCCTGCGTCATGCGGTGCAGGCTTTGCGTATTCCCGCCGTTCTCTCGCGCATGGAACACGGCTTCTCTCATGCCGGCAAGGCGATGGAGCAATGCGCCGGGAAGCTGGATGTATTCCGGGAGGAGCTGCATCAGGCGGGAATCCACATGAAAAGCGCCGGGCGCGCCCTTGCAGGCAAAGAAGTACAGCAGGCCCAGGAGCTGGAGGCCGACAAAGGCGTGCTTGCCAAGCTGCGGGGCCTGTTTCTGTCCTGCGGCAAGACCTTTTCCGGGATGGAGCGCGGCGCGGCCCGGCTGGCTGAAAAAGCAGGCAGTGAGAAATCATCCGTAAAATTGGAGCTGCGGGAACTGAAAGCGGCCCCGGACGCACCGCACCGGCAGGCAGCCAGCAAAGAGCAAGCGCGATAAGGACAAGGAGGGTAAAGAAAATGAGTGATAAAGTGAAAACCAGACGGATGATCGCAGGGGCGGCCTTTTGTGCCGCCCTTTTCCTTTTCTCCGGGGCTATGCTGGCCCGTGAATATCTCGACCAGAAGCAGAGCGCCGAAGCCTTTGAAGAAGTGGCGGAGCTGATAAAGGAGGATGTGGAGCTGCCCGCGCTGGAGCTGGAAAACGCCCCGGCCACGGAAGAAGTAACTGCGTTTGAGAAATACGCTGATGTGTACGCCAAAAACAGCGACCTGGTGGGCTGGGTTTCCATCCCCGGCACCCGGATTGATTACCCTGTCATGCAGACCAAAGACAGCCCGGATTTTTACCTCAAACACGCCTTTGACAAATCGTACAGCAGTTACGGCGTGCCTTATCTGGCCGAAAACTGCGACGTTGGCATTTCCGACAATCTGGTGTTGTACGGCCACCACATGAACAACGGCACAATGTTCTCAGACCTGTGCAAGTATGCAAGCGAGGATTTTTACCGGGAGCATAAGACCATCTGTTTTGATACCCTGGACAGCTTTGGCGAGTATGAGGTGATCGCCGCCTTTAAGACGGTGGCCTATTCCGGGGAGGGTTTCAAGTATTACCACTTTGTCAATGCGGAGAGCGCCGAGGCTTTTGACGAGTATATTGCAGAGTGCAAGGCGCTGGCCCTTTATGATACGGGCGTGACTGCGGAATATGGCGACAAGCTCATTACCCTCTCCACCTGTGAATATTCCCGGACAAACGGCAGGATGGTTGTGGTGGCAAAGCTGCTTGACGCATAAGGACGCGCCCGCCCTGGGAAGGAGGTGAAGCCTATGGGCAAGGGTATTAAGACAAGGAGTGTTGCGGATAAGACGATCAAGGCGATTGATAAAGCGGCGGTTGCTTCAGAACGGATGAAAGAAGCATATATCCGCACCAAAGACAAGGGCGAGCATGGCCTGTATGCAGAGGAAGGCTCTCCCGGCGAGTATGCGTCCGACCGCATTTCTTCCGGGGTTGAAAACACGGCCCGTGAAGCTGTCCACCAATTTGACAAGCAGGGCCGCAAAGGGGTTAAGACCACCAAAGAGAACATTTCCAAGGTCAAAGAAAAAATCCAGAAGCACAAGGCCGCAGCCGAACAGCCTAAAAAACAAGCGGAGAAGCAGGCGGCAAGACAGACCAGACAGGCCGCAGACCGTCTTTCGGAGCCGGTGAAAACCATCCGGCAGGAGCGCGGGGCTGTCAAGACACTGGATCGGGGCCAGAAAAGCATTAAAACAGTGGACAGGAGCCGCAAGACCATCAAGCAGGCGTCCTCTACTGCCAAAGGGACGGTGAAAACCGCCAGCAAATCCATCAAGACGGCGGAAAAGACAGCCAAAGCCAGTATCAAGACTACCCAGCAAGCAGCAAAAACGGCTCAAAAAACAGCCCAGGCCACAGCCAGGGCCGCCAGAGCTGCCGCCCATGCTGCCCGCGTTGCGGCGAAAGCGGCTGTGACTGCGGCAAAGGTGGCGGTCAAGGCCACCATCGCAGCGGTGAAAGCCATCATAGCAGCAACAAAGGCGCTGATTGCTGCCATCGCTGCGGGCGGCTGGGTTGCGGTGCTGGTGATTATTGTGATCTGCCTCATTGGCATGATTATCGGCTCCTGCTTTGGGATTTTCTTCTCCGGGGAGGACTCCGGCACCGGGCAGACCATGCAGACCGCTGTGCAGGAGATCAACGCCGAGTACGAGGAAAAGCTGGAGGAAATCAAAACTTCCCACACCTACGATGTGTTGGAGATGTCCGGCAGCCGGGCGGTTTGGAAAGAGGTGCTTGCGGTTTATGCGGTGAAAACCACCACCGACCCGGACGCTGCCCAGGAAGTCGCCACCATGGATGACTCCAAAAAGCAGCTCTTAAAGGATATTTTCTGGCAGATGAATGAGATCTCATCCAGCACCTCTACCAAGACGGAAACCATCATTGAAACATCCGATGACGGGCATGGGAATATCGTGGAAACAGAAGTCACCGTCACCCGCACCTATCTGTATATCACGGTCAGCCACAAGACGGCGGAGGAAATGGCCAATCAGTTCAGTTTTCACGAAGATCAACGGGAACAGATGGCAGAGCTTCTGGCCGATGAGAACAGTTCCCTCTGGAGCCAGGTGCTTTATGGCATTACCGGAGGCGACGGCGAGATCGTCACCGTGGCGCTCTCCCAGGTGGGGAATACGGGCGGTGCGCCCTATTGGAGCTGGTACGGCTTTGACAGCCGTGTGGAATGGTGCGCCTGCTTTGTGAGCTGGTGTGCCAATGAGTGCGGCTATATCGACGCTGGTGTTATTCCGAAGTTTGCGGCCTGTGCGTCCCAGGGTGTACCCTGGTTTAAGGAGCGCGGGCTGTGGCAGGACAACAGCTACGAGCCGCGCCCCGGTGACATCATCTTTTTCGATTGGGATGATGGAGGCCAGGACGGCTCATCCGACCATGTAGGGATTGTGGAGAAGGTGGAGAATGGCCGCGTCTACACCGTGGAGGGCAACTCCGGTGATTCCGTGCGCCAGAACAGCTACCCCGTGGGATACTATGAGATTTATGGGTACGGCACCCCTGCTTATTAACAGCCTCAAAAAAGAAGAAGCCCAGCCGCCTGCGCGGCTGGGTACATAGAAATCAGGCGAAATAACAAAATAAGAGTAGGCTCCACTTGACAGTAAAACAAAAATATGCTATTCTAACTTTTGTTTGATAATCCGATTATCTTAAATAAAATGTTTATCTAAGAAAGGAGGAAATATTTTGAGTTATTGCTCCGACTTGACAAAAGAGCGGATTATGGAATGTGCGAAAGCAGAATTCCTTAAAAAAGGCTTTCAGGCAGCGCAACTTAAAGATATTGTTACCGCTGCAAAGGTTACAACAGGTGCAGTATATCGTCATTTCAAGGATAAAGAAGCGCTATTTTTGGCTTTGATTGAAGATGTCTACCATTATACATTAGATTTTATGGATAATGCAGAGCCTTACGATAAAGTTGGAATTAGAGAAGCCATTGAGAGGGATTCTGTTGAAGCGTCATATATGCAGGCCATGACATACATTAACTATATGTACGATCATTTAGAGGAATTTCAGCTCTTGTTGAAATGCAGCAAAGGCTCTCGCGTCGAAAATTTTATAGAAGAAATTACAAACCAATATGCGAAGCAGAATTCCGAATTTGTAAAAGCGGCATATGAAGCGGGATATACAAAATACCTGCCAAGCGATATAGAAATACATATTTTGACACATGGCTATATTACTGCACTATGCGAGTGTATTTTGCACGATGTTCCTTATGAAAAAGCGGAGGATTACGTAAAAAACATCATAAAATTCCAGCATTATGGATGGTATGGTGTATTAGGACTTCCGTTCAAATAAGTGGCTTTGGCCATTTATTTTTTACCAAATGGTTAGTTTTTGCTAACTTATTTAAGGAGGATTCTTTCATGGAGAAGAAAAAGAAATCCGGAGCAATTCATCAACTGCTGGATTATGCCGGAAATAATAAAAAGCAACTATATCTTTCAACCTTTCTTGCAACGCTGGGAGAATTGTTTGGGATGGCTCCCTTTATTGCAGTGTCATTATTAGTTGCAGAATTATTTAACAAAACAGCGACCATTCAAAATGTATGTATCTTGTTTGCGGTTGCTTTGGGTGGACAGATATTAAAGCTATGGCTTACATACCAGTCCTCTTTCATGTCGCATAAGGCGACATATAAAATATTGAAAAATATCCGTAGTATGATTGCAGATAAGATGCTTCGGGTGCCCATGGGCGTTATGCTGGATACACCGACCGGCAATTTCAAAAATTTGATGGCGGATACGGTTTCAAAGTTAGAGGATTCGATGGCTCATTTCATGCCTGAGATAACCTCTAATATAGTGGCTCCCCTGTGCTGTATACTACTGGTATTTATTCTTGACTGGCGCATGGGATTAGCGGCATTGATAACAATTCCTCTCGGACTTTTGGGATACATTGGAATGATGAAAGACTATGTGAACAAAAGTACTACTTACATGAAATCGCAAAACGCGATGAACAGTACGCTGGTTGAGTATGTAAACGGGATAGAGGTTATTAAGGCTTTTAATCAAGGAAGCGCCTCTTATAGTAAATTTACAGGTGCAATCAACTTCTTTCACGACAGCACTCTGGCCTGGTGGAAGCAAAGTTGGCTTTGGTCAGCCGTGATTCAAGCTGTAATGCCTACAACATTGCTGGGAACGCTGCCGATTGGAGCATGGCTTTATATGACTGGAACATTACCTCTGTCAGATTTTATCACTTGCATTATCCTTCCCATTGGATTTATTGCTCCGCTTATGCGAGTTGGGAAGTATTCTGAACAATTTAATATGGTGAAAGCTTGCCTCGACCAAATACGAGAGTTTATTGAGAAACCGGAATTGAGCCGTCCAGAAAAAAATGCTGTACTGGATGAAACAGCCTATCGCTTTGAAAATGTTTCTTTTGCTTATAATGAAACAGAAGTTCTGAAAAATGTGTCCTTTGAAATCAAACCCTGCACGGTTTCAGCGATTGTCGGCCCTTCTGGTTCCGGCAAATCAACGATTGCAAAACTCATGGCTGGTTTTTGGGATGCTACAAAGGGAGAGGTCATTTTCGGTGGAAAAAATATCAAAGAGATTCCTTTTGCCCAGTTGATGGGTGAGGTCAGTTATGTGGCTCAGGACAATTTTTTGTTTGATGAAAGTATCCGTGAAAACATTCGTCTCGGAAAGCCAGATGCGACAGACGATGAGGTGGTAGCTGCTGCGAAAGCTGCCTGCTGTCATGACTTTATCGTAAATCTGGAAAACGGATATGATACAAATGCCGGAGACGCTGGAGAAAAACTTTCTGGCGGAGAGCGTCAGAGAATTACTATTGCAAGAGCGATTCTTAAAAATGCAAGAGTGATTATTCTTGATGAAGCTACAGCCTATGCTGACCCAGAGAATGAATATCTCATTCAAAGTGCTATCAGCAAGCTTGTAAAAGGAAAAACGCTTATTGTAGTGGCTCATCGTCTTGCAACGATCCAGAATGCAGATCAAATCCTCGTGGTGGAAAATGGAAAGATTGTCGGCTGCGGCAGACAGAAAGAGCTTCTGTCAAAATGCCCGCTTTATCAAAGGTTATGGAGAGATTATGTGAGTTCAGCAGATCAAGTGGAAGGAGGATTTTAATATGTTTTCAATTATAAAAAGGATTTTACGGTTATCCGGAAAATATCGTTCCCGTGTAATTGTCGGGTTGATCTTCAATGCTCTAAAATCCTGCTGCGCTGCCTTTGTATTTTTTGCGGTGCTATTGGTAATGTTGAATATCGAACACTTGACAGGAACTGTCATTTTACAGGCATTTGGAATTATTGTACTTAGTGTTTTAGGCCGTTTTTTATTTCAGTATCTAAGCGATGTGTTTATGAGTGCGTCTGGATATGAGATTTTTCGGGAAAAGCGTCTTGAGATTGGAAATCAGCTAAAACGGGCACCGATGGGGTATTTTACAGAAAACAATCTCGGCACCGTACAAACGGTATTGACAACAACAATTTCCGATCTGGAAGGAAATTGTATGCTTGCATTGACTTTTTTGGTGGGGGGCTTTGTTCAGGCACTTGCCATGACGTTAATGTTGGGTATATTTTGCTGGCAGATTGGCCTTTTAGCCTTAACGGGAATTTTAGCAGGAATTCTTGTGTTGGGCCAGATAAAAAAACGAGCCGGAGCACATACAGAAGATATGCAAAATGCCCAGGAATTGCTGGTGGGGAGCGCGTTAGAATATATAAAAGGTATTTCTGTTCTGCGCATATTTGGGAAAGGCAAAGAAGGGAAAGGAAAGGTGGATCAAGCCTTTGAAAACAAGTGTCGCAGCGATATAGCGGTTACAGTCTCTACTGCTGGAATTATGAAGATATATGAAGCCGTATTTAAGATTACAAGCTGTCTATTATTTTTGTTTTCAGCCCTACTCTATTTATGGGGAGTTATTACCTTACCCTATTGCCTTTTGTTTATCATCTGTGCATTTTTAATGTTTATGGAACTGGAACTGATGAATGATGGAGCTTTTTTGAGTAAAATGCTTGCTACGCAGTTAGATCGGCTGGATCTTATCTCAGATATACCAGTTTTAGATGTTGGCGGAAAGGACATTGCTCTGAAATCATATGAGATTGAACTAAAAGATGTTACTTTTGCTTATGACAGCCGTTCCATTTTGGATGGAATTAACTTAAAAATTCCCCAAAACTCTACCTGTGCTATCGTTGGGCCGTCAGGTTCTGGAAAAACAACTTTGTGTAATATCATTGCAAGGTTTTGGGATGTAAAGTCCGGCAGTGTTAAAATTGGAGGGCATGACGTAAGAGAATTTACCTGCGACAGTCTTTTGTCATATGTAAGCATGGTATTTCAAAAAGTGTACCTGTTCAATGATACGATTGAAAACAACATCAAATTTGGCAAACCTAATGCGTCTCATGCAGAAGTAGTGGCGGCAGCCAAAAGAGCTTGTTGCCATGATTTTATTGAGGCACTCCCTCAAGGATACGAAACGATGATAGGAGAAGCAGGTTCAACCCTGTCCGGAGGTGAAAAACAGAGAATCTCAATAGCAAGGGCAATATTGAAAGACGCACCCATCATTATTTTGGATGAAGCGACATCCAGCGTAGACCCGGAAAATGAGAAAGCCCTTTTGGACGCAATTTTTGAACTAACCAAAAACAAAACATTGATTTCCATTGCTCACAGGCTATCCACCGTTCGGACAGCAGATCAAATTGTTGTCATTGACCAGGGGCATATTGTTCAGCACGGAACTCATGAGGAATTGGCAAAAAAAGAAGGGGTTTATCGTACTTTTCTGGAATGCCGGGAAAAATCCATCAGTTGGAAGTTATGAGGTGTGCCGCCATGAAAAAACAAATTCCAATTATATCCTTTGAGCATACCTCTTTTCAATATGAAGGACAGATACAGGAAAATCTAAGGGATGTAAACCTTACTATAAAATCGGGAGAATTTCTTGTTATTACCGGGCAAAGTGGATGTGGAAAGACCACGTTAACCAGGTGTATCAATAATTTGATTCCACGCTTTTTTGAAGGTGTATTATCCGGTGAAGTTATTGTGTCAGGGCGATCCATTAAGGAATCAGACGCTGGTGAGGCTGGAAAGGAGATTGCCTCAATCTTTCAAGACCCACGCAGTCAGTTTTTTACTACTAACAGCTCCAGCGAGGTTGCGTTCGCCTGTGAAAATTATGGAATCCCTCATGAAGAAATCGTCAAACGTGTTGACAGAGCCTTTCAATCATTGGATATGGAAAATCTAAAAGACAGAGATATTTTTACTCTGTCCAGTGGAGAAAGGCAAAAAATCGCATTTCTTGCAGCGACTACGCTTAATCCTCAAATTTATGTACTGGACGAACCATCGGCTAATTTAGACATTCATGCAATTTTACAGATGAGGAAAATCCTTTCTGCCTTGAAAGCCGCAGGACACACAATCATTGTCTCCGAACACAGGCTATTCTATCTATACGGGCTTGCAGATCGATTTTTAATTATGAAAGAGGGACGAATCTGCGAAGAATTAACAGGTGAGGAGATGGCAAAGCTATCTGCTTCTCAAATGCGCAGCAGGAGGCTTCGTCCGTTAAATCTCAATACGATACAAATAGAAAAGATAGAGCCGATTGGGCATTCAGAAGTATTTCTCCAAATTAAAAACATGAGTTTTTCACATAAGGCTATGCCGGAGCTTCTTCACAGCATTTCAATAGAAGCTCATAAGGGAGAAACGATTGCTCTGGTTGGAGAAAACGGCTGCGGAAAAACAACATTTGGAAAAATCCTGTCCGGCTTGATTCGTTGTCGACAAGGGGGGTTCTTTATTGATGGAAAGAATGTGAAGCAGCGAAAATTGTCCGATTATGTGTACTTTGTTATGCAGGAAGCAGATCACCAGCTTTATACAGACAGTGTGACAGAGGAGTTGAGGTTAGGAAACAAAAAGATTCCGGGCATAGATGAAAAAGTGTCTCGAATTTTGAAAATGCTTCATTTGGAAAATTTCAAAGACTGTCATCCGTATGCTCTGTCAGGTGGTCAAAAGCAGAGGTTGACAATAGGGGCCGCAATGCTTTCAGAAAAACCAATCATCGTTTTGGATGAGCCTACAAGTGGATTAGATTGGAACAATATGTATGCCGTTGCCAATGCTGTTAACTTTCTGCGCAAGTCTGGGAAAGTGGTTTTTATTATTACACATGATCTGGAGTTTATCAGTCTGACCGCCTCGCGCACTTTGCTTTTGAAGGAAGGGATTATCAAAGATGATTTACAAATGACAGGGAAAAGTACATTCAAAATTGTAAAGGATTTCATGATGAAAGGTGGTGAATAAATGAGAACACATCATGGCTTATATTACGATTCGCGTATAAAACTACTTTTGATTTTGTTGACGTCGGCGCTGGCATTTGCTTTAGGTGGTGGTCTGACAGGACTATTGCTTTTTGGTGTTGTTTGCCTATTTTCCTTCCTGAGTGGGCTTTGGAAAACAAGTATTAAATTTTTAACGGCTTATATAGCCTTACTTATGCTGGCACAAATCCTTCCAATCCATTTATCTTCTGTGATAACTTTCTTCTTATTAAGGATTTTAACCATTGCACTCGCTTTGAACATCTTATTTCAGACTACGGAAATAGCGGAATTGATAGCCTCGCTTCAAGTGAGCCATATCCCCCAGGCCATTGTGATTCCAATAGCTATTATTTTGCGGTTTCTCCCATCTCTAAAACAGGATGCGATTTATATAAAGCAGGGAATGAAAACGAGGGGTGTGGGATTATCTTTCTGGCGAGTGTTAAGTCATCCAGCGCAGACATACGAAGGCTTTTTAATTCCTATACTTATGCGACTTTTGATGACAGCAACTGAATTATCTGCATCGGCAGAAACGCGAGGGATCAGCTATCCCTGTAAAAAAACTCACTATATATTAGTTGATTTCCGCTTGAGAGACGGCCTTTTATTGATAGGTATGCTTGCTCTTTTTGCGGTTGTCATATGGACATCGTTCCAGCCAATATCATTATTTTAAGGAGGATTTATTCCATGCAAAATGAAAACAAAAAAGGCTTTCAAGTAAGAGACTTGATCGTCACAGCTCTTTTATCTGTATGTGCGCTTGTCATTTATATTCTTTGTGCGTTTTTGTCCTTTTCTCCCTATACTATGTTAGTAGTAAGCCCATTGTGGGCATTACTGGCAGCTATTACATACTTCCTTGTGGCAGCTAAGACGAAAAAACCGTGGGCATTATTCATTTTTTGTGCAGTAACAGGGATTTATGGTTTTTATCCACCTATGATAATTTGCTGTATTATTGCCGGGATTATTTCTGCGCTGATTGCCTGGAAAACAGGTTGTACGAATGGAAAGACACTTACAATCAGTTATATTATTTACATGGTTTTAGCAGCATTCAGTGGAACATATATTCCTTTCCTGTTTTTCTCAAAACAAACGCTTGAACAGTACGCAGGAATGTTTGGCGAAAGCTATTTGGGGATTTTGCAGACGTTGGTATCGCCTATAACGGCTATTATAATGCTTATTGTTGTTGGCCTTTGCGCTTTTATCGGTGCGATTATTGCTAAGAAATTACTCAAAAAACATTTCCAGAAAGCTGGCATGGTGTAAATAACTTTATTTGTTCAGAAAAAAGGAGGTGTGCTATATGCCCTTAACATCTTCTATGGAGGACTATTTGGAGGCTGTGCTGGTGCTTCAGCAGCAAAAGGGCTATGCCCGCTGTGTAGATGTAGCGGAGTTTTTGAATGTAAAAAAGCCTTCCGTGAGCCGAGCGGTCAAGGAACTGTCTAAAAAGAAATGCCTACTAAAAAAGGACGATGGCACACTCTCCCTCACAGAGCAAGGCTGGCAGATCGCCCAGCAAATCTATGAAAAGCACCAGTTTTTTACCAGACAGCTTATTGAGGCCGGTGTTCCCCATGATATTGCAGCACAGGACGCTTGCAGGCTGGAACACGTTATTAGTGAAACAAGTTAAAAGAAGCTGCCTGGACAAATGCCCAGGAGGTGATACCATCGGAGAAATAATCATTATGAAGCTGAACGAGGACGAAAAAAAGATTTTTGAAGATTTCCTTTCATTTTTGCAGCTTCATCCAGAGCTGAAAAAGTGGGAGCTTACCTCGGAACCGGTGCTATCTCTCTCCGATCTTGAGATTGATCCCAGCCAAAGGCTGGTGCGCTGTAATCAGAAAGAAGTGGCCTTAACAACAAAAGAATATAATCTCCTTTGTCTGCTGGCAGTTAATAATGGGCGGGTATTAAGCTATTCCCAAATCTATGAAAAGGTGTGGGGCGAAGCTCTAACTGTCAATGAACGAGGCACCGTAGGCTACCATGTCCGAAACCTACGCAGAAAACTCTATTCCGCCGATCCGCACCATCCCTTTATCATCGAGAGTATTCGTGAAATCGGGTATCGCTTTCAAACAACTTCATAATATCCACAAAGCGCAGTCTTGATAGAGGCTGCGCTTTTCCTTTCCATAAAGCGAGGTCATTCGGGACGGTTTTTCAAATCTCATATCTTGTCGCTTGTGTTTGACAAATCACACACGGGACGTGTCTAAACTTGCGATGAAACTATGCAAATCCTCTTTGAAGCCTCGCTGTTTCCTCTTTTTTATACATTATACTACCCCTATCAACATTTCAATTTGGGGAAAGGTGGTGGTGCTTGTCAGCTTATCCCCATAAGGGGATAGCATGGAGCCAGAAAGAGAAAAGCCGGGCGGCTTCCCGCCCACAACCGAACAAAAACCATATTTCGTACATACCGCAGTCCTTACGGGGATTGCGGTATTTTTTTGTTCGACAGACTTTTTTCTTTTCTCCGGGTCTTACCCATCATCAGGCAAAAACCAACAGCCGAGCGCACGCGCCTTTTGGTGTGTGCGCTTTTACTTTGTCGGTAAATGCGGTTTTCTGGTATTTCCCGGTGGGACAAGCCTTCCATGTTGCAGAGGGCCGCCGTCCGTCTGGACTTCTTCTCGAAATTCAGACGAAACGGAGGTACACAGCGTGGACGCTGGCAAAAAAAGAATATGGGTTCGCGGCCAACTTATCGAGGTCACGGATGAAGTGTATGCCGCCTATATGAAGGGCGACCGGAAAATGCGTTACTTTGAGAAAGATTTGAAGTGTGAACGTCTTATTTATGGCAGCAACGGTGAAATCAAACAGGTTATTCCCAGCCGGGAAGATTCCCTGGACAGGCTCATGGAAGAAAACGCCCGTCAGTTTGCAGCTAATGCAGAAAGCGTGGAGGATGTGGTGTTCCGAAAACTTACGTTGGACAAGCTACATACCGCGCTTTTGCAACTCCCTAAAGAGGAACGGGCGTTGATCTATGCCCTGTTCTTTGACGGGAAAACGGAAAGCGAAGTGGCAAAGCACCTGGGCGTTTCCCGGCAGGCCATACAGAAGCGGAAAAACAGGATACTCAAAAAATTAAAAAAATTTTTTGAGTAAACAGGGTTGTCAAACCTCTCACTCAGCGGCAAATAGAGTGAGAGGTTCTTTTTTGGCCTCTCCAGGAACCTTGAAAACCGAATACCCAATCATCAAGCACATTCCCGCTGCTTTGGCGAAAGCCAAAGCCCAGGCGGCGGCTGCGCGGTGATCTGCCGGAAGAAAACAACGAGACTCCACCGAAAAAGAGAAGTAGGTCTTTGGTTTGTACTTCCTGGCAGGGAGCGAGAAACAGCAGGCTGCCAGTACCGGATGGCTCCCGGTACGGCCACGACCAGCAGCGGGGACAATGATACTCCCGTCCAGCCTAACGTCCGAGCGTTGAAGCGGCTCTTGCCGTGATCCGTCGCAGGCAATGGGGGCGGTTGCGTGAGAACCACGCGAGGGGTGAGATTCCCCGTGGAGCTGGCAAGCCGCCAGCCGTTTGATGACTTCCCGCAGCAAACCGGGGTGTCGAGGACAAATTGGTTTGCTTTGAAATATGGGCCGTACAGCAGGACAGGCCAATGAAAACAGGAGAATTGTTTTATCTCTCCCCGGCCTTCATTCTGTTTTGCTGCACGGCCTCTACATAGGCGGCCTTTGCCGCCTAATTTTTAAAAGGGAGGTCAAATACCATGAACAAAACATACTTGCGCGGCGATATGTACTATGCCGATCTGGGCCGGGGTATCGGTTCTGAACAGGAAGGCTATCGCCCTGTTGTCATCATTCAAAACAACACGGGGAATAAATACAGCCCCACCGTCATTGTAGCTGCTATCTCCAGCAAGGTGGACGCAAAGGCCAAGCTCCCCACCCACTACCTGTTAAAAGCAGAAAGCGGCCTGGAGCTGCCCTCTCTTGTTCTTTTAGAGCAGCTTCGCACCATTGATAAAAAGCGGCTGGAGACGTACATCGGCAGGCTGGAGGAAAAACACATCCGCAGGATCGACCATGCCCTGGCCGTCAGTGTGGGGCTGATCGAGGAGGTTCCCGAAAACTTAATCATGTGCCTTTGCCCGGCCTGTGCCAATAACTTTTATGGCACAGGCTCTTATTATTTGAGGAGAGTAAACCCCGCGCAGCAGAAACGGGACATCTGCACCTATTGCAGCCAGCGCCCCGGCTTTGACTATGAAGTTGTCAAAAGAGCAGAGAGAAGGTGAGTATTGAATATGGAAAAACTGATTACCCGTAAAGAGGCGGCAAAAATATTAGGAATCAGTTTGACCACTCTGGATGAAGCCAGAAATAGCGGTTTGATTTCCTATATTCAGTATGTGCCTAATGGCTGCGTCTATTTTACCCATACCAGCCTTCAGGAGTATATCGCAAAAAGTACGCACAGAGCGAAGCCAATAGAGAAAAGAGCAACATATCGCAATGTGCGAAGATAAAAATCGCACCTTTGATGAAATAGGCGCGTTCTGATAAAACAAGAGTACGGCGCTGAAAATTATTTTTGGAGGTGGTGGAATGGCTTTAAGAAAAAAGCGAATCCCCAGATATGGTACAGTTCAAGTGAACGGTCATAAGTATTATAGAACCGATGTTGAGGACGCAGAGGGTAAGCGTGTAATCCTTTACGGCAAAACTCGTGAAGAACTATACGATAAGGAAATGGCGGCATTGGAGAAGGTTGACAACATCACATTCCGTCAAAAATCCCCTACTGTCGCAGAGTATTGTGAAAAGTGGTTGCTTATGCAGTCTGTCCATATTCGTAATACGACATTGACAGATTACACATCCAAGGTACGGCGACATATTATTAAGGAGCTGGGCCAAAAGAGGATGGCAGAAGTAACATTGGACGACATCCAGGTTGCGCTTGTTCCGGTTTCAAAGAAATCCGTATCTGTGTATAAGTCGGTTATCATCCTGTATAAGTCCATTTTTCGCGCAGCACAGGAAAGTCATGTCATTGATACGAACCCAACAATATATCTCAATGCCAAAGGCGGCGGGATTCCTCAAGAGGACAAACAGGCGTTGACAGATGAACAAGCAGAACGGCTTTTAGACGCTATTCAGGGATTACCGCCCTATGTGTTTGTTATGATTGGTTTGTATGCCGGTTTGAGGCGTGAAGAAATTCTTGCGCTGCAATGGGATTCGGTATATTTAGACACAGAGGCTCCCTATTTGACGGTTCGGAGAGCGTGGCATACAGAGCATAACCGGCCAATTATTCTCACAGAGTTAAAGACAAAAGCTGCGGAAAGGAATATCCCCCTTCCAGATCGTTTGGCGGATTGTTTGAGAGAGGCAAAGAAAAAATCGACATCAGAATATGTGATCGCCAATCGGGATGGGGAGCCGCTTTCCTATACGCAGTTTAAGAGATTGTGGCAGTATATCGTTACCAGAACAGCAAAGCCTCGAGTATATTATAGGTATGAGAACGGAAAACGTGTGAAGCATACCGTCAATCCGGTTCTCGGAGAAAAAGCAGCACATAACGGGAAAGTGATTTACAGCCTCGATTTTGATGTTACACCGCACCAACTACGTCACACTTATATCACCAATTTGATTCATTCATCAGTAGACCCTAAAACAGTTCAATATTTGGCAGGGCATGAGAGCAGCAAGATTACCATGGACATATATGCAAAAGTTAAATATAACAAGCCGGATGAACTGGCAGGAGTTTTAACGGACGCATTTGCTCAATGGGACGAAGCCGAATATGGAACAGCACAGTAAAAAATGAAAACATTGCGAAGGCGAGGGGGAACCCTCGCCTTTTGCTATTACATAAATCGCACCTTTGAAAGAGCCATGGATTTTCAGTATAAAGATAGTATCAGCGCTGAACTACATAATAATAGGAAAGGAACTGAAAGCATGGCTAAGAAAAAAGTGAGTATTCCTCAGTATGGAACTGTTATGAGGAGAGGAATCCAGTATTATAGGACGCGGATTACAGACGCAGACGGTAAGAGAGTAGACTTATACGCTGAAACGAGCGAGGAGCTTTATGAAAAAGAGTTGGAAGCTCGACGCCAAGTAGAGGAGGCAGTTTTCCGCAGAAAACATCCGACAGTTGCTGAGTATTGTGAGAAGTGGCTGCTCATGCAGTCAGCCAAGGTATCTTCAAGCACTTTGAAAGGCTATACCCAGAATATGAACAACTATATTGTGAAACCTCTGGGAGATATGTATTTGTCAGAAGTGACAGCAGACGATATTCGGTTGGCACTCATACCATTATCCCAAAAATCAGCAGGGTTATACAGCACGGTCAATATGCTTTTGAAGTGTGTGTTTTATTCGGCGGAGCGTAACCAACTCCTTGACTATAACCCTTGTGTGGGAATATCGGCAAAGGGAGGTAAACCGGGGAAAAAGAAAAATGCTTTGACAGATGAACAGGTGAAGCTGCTTCTGGAAACCGTCCGAGAGCTGCCACCGTATGTATTTATTATGATCGGTCTTTATTCTGGCCTGCGGCGGGAAGAAATTCTTGCGTTGCAGTGGGATTGCGTGTTTCTGGATGTACCTACGCCATATATTTCTGTAAGGAGAGCATGGCGCACGGAACACAACAGGCCGGTGATTTCGACAACATTGAAAACGAAGGCGGCACAGAGGGACATTCCTATTCCAAAGTGTCTGGCAGATTGTCTGAGGCAAGTAAAAGCAACATCCATATCCGAATATGTGATTGCAGACAGCAAAGGGCAACCGCTGGCCGATTCGCAGTTTAAGAGGCTATGGCAGTATGTAGTTGTTCGGTCTACAAAGGAGCGCACCTATTACAAATATGTAAATGGGCAAAGCATTAAATGCAAGGTTACGCCGATTCCTGGCGGTCATCAGAAGAACAATCCTAAACTTGTGTATAGTCTGGATTTTGACGTTACACCACATCAGCTACGGCATACCTACATTACCAATCTTTTGTATGCTGGCGTTGATCCAAAGACAGTTCAGTATCTTGCGGGGCATGAAAACAGCAAGACAACTATGGACATCTATGCGCAGGTGAAGTATAATAAGCCCGAACACCTTTTGAGCGTTGTAAATGCCGCATTTTCCGCGCCCGTGGGTGCTTAGAGTGCCCCCATTTTTATGATTAAAGGGTGGGGCAATTTTAGTGGAATACCCTGAAAAACCTTGAAAAATCAAGGGAAATCGCCATTCAGAGGATTTGAATACGGCCTCAAAGCAGCTCGTCGCGCTCCGCAGTTCAGCAAGCGATAATCGACTGCTCAGACTATATCAAAATGGTTCAAAAAGCCCGGAAAATCAAGGTTTTCCGGGCTTTTGCTATATCTAAACGGGCTGATATGGTTTGACCTCATTTGACCAAACGAGAGCCGTTTTCACCCAATTTTTAGTGGTCCGCAAGTGGTTAACTGGCCAAAAAGAGGGCGAAAAGAGGGGTAAGTGGTTCCCAAAGTGGTTAACCGAGAGCCGATTTTGGGGGTGCTTTTCAGCCCTCCTTCCCCTCGTTTTTTGGCTGTGGCAGTTTGGCATAGTTTGAGCTAATTTGAATAATTGAATATGAATTTGATGTAGCACACAGATCATAAATGACTGGGTGCTTTTTTCATTTCAGGAACTCGTATTCCGGCGATAGAAAGAGCCGTCACTTCACTTTTTATTTTGGAGTGGCGGCTTTTTCTATTTCCAGAAGCAACAGCAACAATTAGAAATGAGGTGAAGTTAATGAACACGCAAATCATTGCCATTGCCAACCAGAAAGGCGGCGTTGGCAAGACAACGACCTGTGCCAACTTGGGAATCGGGCTGGCGCAGGCCGGAAAGAAAGTCCTGCTGATCGACGGGGACCCGCAAGGGAGCCTGACAATCAGCCTGGGCCATCCCCAGCCGGACAAGCTGCCCTTTACGTTGTCAGACGCTATGGGGCGTATCCTGATGGATGAGCCGCTTCGTCCCGGCGAGGGTATCCTGCACCACCCAGAGGGTGTAGACCTGATGCCTGCGGACATCCAGTTATCCGGTATGGAGGTATCCCTGGTAAACGCCATGAGCCGTGAGACTATCTTGCGGCAATATCTGGACACGCTGAAGGGGCAATACTCCCATATCCTCATCGACTGCCAGCCCTCCCTGGGCATGCTCACAGTCAATGCGCTGGCCGCTGCGAACAGGATCATCATTCCCGTTCAGGCGGAGTATCTGCCCGCCAAAGGGCTGGAACAGCTGCTCTCCACGGTAAACAAGGTAAAGCGGCAGATCAACCCCAAGCTCCAGATAGACGGTATCCTGCTGACGATGGTGGACAGCCGAACCAACTTTGCCAAAGAGATCTCCGCGCTCCTGCGGGAGACCTATGGCAGCAAGATCAAAGTATTCGGCACAGAGATTCCGCACTCTGTCCGGGCAAAGGAAATCAGTGCAGAGGGAAAAAGTATTTTCGCCCACGACCCTGGCGGCAAAGTGGCAGAGGGGTATCGAAATCTGACGAAGGAGGTGTTGAAACTTGAAAAGCAGCGCGAAAAAAATAGAGCTGGCCTCGGTAGATGATCTGTTCTCCACCGAAGAAGGCCGTCAGGATGCAAAGCTGGAAAAGATTCAGGAGATTCCGCTGTCTGAGCTGCATCCCTTTAGGAACCACCCATTCAAAGTCAAGGATGACGAAGCCATGATGGAGACCGCTGACAGTATCAAGCAGTATGGCGTTCTGGTTCCGGCGATTGCTCGACCGGACCCAGAGGGCGGTTATGAGCTGGTAGCCGGACACAGGCGGCGCAGAGCCAGTGAGCTGGCAGGCAAGGAGACCATGCCGGTCATTGTTCGGAATTTGGATGATGATGCCGCCACGATCATTATGGTTGACAGCAACTTGCAGCGAGAAAGCTTGCTCCCAAGTGAAAGAGCCTTTGCCTACAAGATGAAGCTGGATGCCATGAAAAGACAGGCTGGCAGACCGAGTAAAGAAAATGTGTCCCAAGTTGGGACACAAAAGCGATCAGACCAGTTGCTTGCTGAACAGGTGGGGCAAAGTCGAAATCAAATTCAGCGCTATATCCGTCTGACAGAGTTAATTCCTGAATTGATGGATATGGTGGATGAAAAGAAGATTGCCCTGAACCCTGCCTATGAGCTGTCCTTTCTCAAAAAGGAAGAACAGGTAGACCTGCTGGACGCGATGGACAGCGAACAGGCTACCCCTTCTCTTTCTCAAGCCCAGCGGCTCAAGAAATACAGTCAGGAGGGGCATCTGACCCTCGATATGATGCGTGTCATCATGGGTGAGGAAAAGAAAAGCGATCTGGACCGAGTGACATTTACCTCTGACACCTTGCGGAAGTATTTCCCTAAAAGTTATACGCCCCAGCGGATGCAGGAAACTATTATCAAGCTGCTGGAACAGTGGCAGAAAAAACGCCAGAGAGATCAGGAACGATGAAAGGAGCCGCCTATGAGGGATATTTCAGCCCGCGAGCTGAAAGGACACAACATTCTTGCCGTGGAGCGTTTTCAGGATAACACCCGCTGGATGATTGAGTTTTCCGTCCTGCGTCCCAGCACAGCTTACGGTAGCCCCGGAGAGGAAATACGACTGTTTTTGACTGAGGACGGGTATCAGGCCGCCCTGCAAAGCCAGCAGCGTCGGGAGATCAAGATCAAGCGTTACGCTCGTGTGATTGAGGGACATATCCTCGATTTCAAACCGGGAAAACACCGCCGCCACTCATAAACAAATCATTACTGCGAAAGGAAAGGATTGAAATGTGTACTGTAAAGGAAATCCGGGAAGCAATCCGGGAGGATTGCCATTCCCAGCATGGTATGGAATTTATAGAGATTGACCGTGTTCTGCAAACTCTGCCATTCTCTCAGGGAAATGACCTGTTGGACAGACCGCCCATTCCCAAGCGCCCCTACCGGCGCAGAAAAAGTGAACAAAACAGCTAACTGCCACAATTCTTTTTACAGGATTGTGGCTTTTTTCATACCCTGAGAAATTTGGAAGGAGTGAGGTCAATGGCCGTATTTCGCATTGAACGAACCAGAGATTATACCGTGATGAGCAATCACCATTTACGCAACGGGAAACTGTCCCTGAAAGCCAAGGGGCTGCTTTCCATGATGCTGTCCTTACCGGAGGACTGGAACTATACCACCAGAGGGCTTGCCGCCATCTGCAAAGAGGGCGTGGACGCTATCGGCGGCGCGCTGCGGGAGCTGGAAACTGCCGGGTACATTGTCCGCCATCAGCTGCGAGACCGGCAGGGTCGGATCAGCGATACCGAGTATGTTATCTACGAGCAACCACAGCCGAAGAACCCGGATACGCCCCAGCCGGATACGGCTTCACCAGATACGGAAAACCCGGATATGGTAAAACCGGATACGGAAAAGCCCACAGAATTAAATATAGAGAAATCAAATACAGAAAAAACAATTACTTATGGATCAAGTACCGATTCTATTCCCTTCCGGGAGCCAGCGGCAGCACAGCTGCCGGAACGGAAAGGAAGGGATGCGATGTCTGTCTCAGAGATGGAAAGTTATCGGGATTTGATTCTGGAGAACATCGAGTATGACCACCTGTGCCGGGAGTTTACCACCTACCGGGAGGACCTGGACGAGATTGTGGAGCTGATGGTGGAGACCGTCTGCGCCAAGCGGAAAACCACCCGGATCGCTGGCAGCGACTTCCCCCATGAGGTGGTCCGCTCCCGTTTTTTGAAGCTGGATTGCTCCCACATCGAGTTTGTCATGGAATGCCTGCGGAACAATACCACCGAAATCCGCAACATGAAGCAGTATCTGCTTGCGGTGCTGTTTAATGCGCCGACCACGATCAGCAACCACTACACCGCACAAGTCAACCACGATATGTACGCAGGCGGCTGGTAAACAGCCGCTTTTCTGCTACCCGAAAACACCGGGAGAAAGGATTTTGCCATGAAACGACCTCTTGCCTACATTACGGCTCCCTGGAGCAACAGCCAGTATGAGAACGCCGAGAGCGCTGCGGCCTACTGTCGTCAGGTGTACGACGCTGGGTATTCGCCCATCTGCCCGGTGCTGTTCCTGCCTACCTTCCTCAAGGACGAGATTCCCCAGGAACACAAGGACGGGCTGGATATGGCGCGGGACTACCTGCGCCGGTCCCATGTGCTGGTGGTCTGCGGCCACGGCATCGACGAGACCGTGAAGAATGACATTGCCACCGCCGAGCGCCTGCGGATCACCGCCACCACCCTGGACGGTATCCTGACCGTGAAGGGGCAGGGACGCGGGAAAGGAGGCGCACGCCATGCCTGAGCGTAAGACCGTGGGCCAGCTGATGGAGGAAATGCGCCTCAAAGCCGGGGCGCAGAACTACCACGGCCATGAGTACATGGATTTGGAGCGGTTTGCCGATGACACCCGGCACATGATTATCTTCGATGTGCTGACCGACGATTCCCCGGTGGGCTGGAAAGGTGAACGGACCCGCCTATTTCTGACGGAGGCCGGATACCAGAAAAGCCTGGAGAACCAGGAAAAGGGCCACATCAAGATTCTCAGCCATGCCAAAGTGCGCCAGGGCCATCTGTACTATGACCGCTCCGACCAGCTGCGCTGAAAGGAGCCTGCCATGCTGAAATACCTGCTGCGGCGGTTGGTGGTCCCGCCTTAGTATCAAGTGCCACCCCTGCAAAATCCGTGGAAAGGAGGCGATGACCTATGCAGGAGGAAGTGGAAAACAGGACTTTGACGCTGGTAGTCAGCGGAACAAAGTTTACCGGGCGGTTGATGAAAGCCGCCATCACCAAGTACCTTGCCCACCGCAAGGAAAAGAAGCTGCAAAAGCAGAAAAGCCGGGATACCCCCGTGATTCCCCACGGCAAGCAGACGGTGAAGCAGCTGATCGGCCAGAATCAGGGCGTTTCCAACATCGAGATCACCGACCCCTCCATCAAGGAGTTTGAGAAGATCGCCCGGAAATACGGCGTGGACTATGCGGTGAAGAAGGACCGCAGCAGCTCCCCACCCAAGTACCTGATCTTTTTCAAAGGTCGTGATGCGGATGCGCTGACAGCAGCCTTTACCGAGTACACCGGCAAAAAGGTCAAAAAAGCAGAGAAAACAGAGCGTCCGTCTGTGCTGGCAAAGCTGAACCAGTTCAAAGAGCTGGTCAAAAATGCCGTGGTGGACCGCACCAAGCGAAAGGAGCTGGAACGATGAAAAAGCAGCTTGACATCAAAAAGCTCCTGATTTTGAACCTGCCGTATCTCCTGATGGGCTTGTTTGCCACCAACTTCGGGGAGGCATGGCGCATGGTGCAGGGCGCGGACGCTTCCCAAAAGGCGCTCTCCCTGATTTCTGTCTTGCCGGTGGCGCTGGCAAGCTGGTGGCCCAGCCTGCACCCGCTGGATTTACTGGTGGGCCTGTGCTGTGGCGCTGGTCTGCGGCTGGCGGTGTATCTGAAAAGCAAAAATGCAAAGAAATACCGCCACGGCATGGAGTATGGTTCTGCCCGATGGGGAACCCACGAGGACATTGCCCCTTATGTGGACCCGGTATTCCAGAACAATGTGATTCTGACGAAAACCGAGAGCCTGACCATGAACAGCCGCCCGAAAGACCCCAAGACTGCCAGAAACAAAAATGTGCTGGTCATCGGCGGCTCCGGTTCCGGTAAGACCCGATTCTGGCTGAAACCCAACCTGATGCAGATGCACAGTTCCTATGTTGTGACGGACCCGAAAGGAACAATTCTTGTGGAGTGCGGAAAAATGCTCCAGCGGGGCGCGCCCAAGCTGGGGAAAGACGGAAAGCCCATGAGGGATAAGCACGGCAAGGTCATTTATGAGCCGTACCGAATCAAGGTCCTAAATACAATCAACTTCAAGAAGTCCATGCACTATAACCCTTTCGCCTATATCCATAGCGAAAAGGACATCTTGAAGCTGGTAACAACGCTGATCGCCAATACCAAAGGCGAAGGCAAGGCCGGAGACGATTTCTGGGTAAAAGCAGAAACCTTGTTGTACTGCGCGCTTATTGGCTATATCCACTATGAAGCTCCGGTGGAGGAGCAAAACTTCTCCACCCTCATCGAGTTCATCAACGCCATGGAAGTCCGGGAGGATGACGAGGAGTTCAAAAATCCCGTAGACCTGATGTTTGATGCACTGGAATCGGAAAAGCCAAACCACTTCGCAGTGCGGCAGTATAAGAAATATAAGCTGGCAGCCGGTGATATATGCTCTAAGTGACTTCTTAATCATGATTTTGTCATGGTTAGTGAAGCAATCACTTAGAGCATTTTTGTTTCAGGAGGTACAGCTATGAGAAACGAAAAAATCACCCCACTGTACGAGCGCCTGAGCCGGGACGATGAGTTACAGGGCGAGAGCAACTCCATATCCAACCAAAAACAGATGTTAGAGGATTTTGCCCGCCGGAACGGGCTGCCCAACCCTACGCACTTTACCGATGATGGTATCTCAGGCACCCGTTTTGACCGCCCCGGATTTTTGGCAATTATGGAAGAAGTGGAGGCAGGGCGTGTAGAGGCAATCGTCATCAAGGACATGAGCCGGTTAGGACGCGACTATCTGAAGGTCGGTCAAGTTATGGAGATTTTGCGGCAGCGAGGCGTTCGTCTGATTGCCATCAACGACGGTGTGGACAGTCTGAAAGGCGATGACGATTTTACCCCGTTCCGCAACATTATGAATGAATTTTACGCCCGTGATACCAGCCGGAAAATCCGCTCTGTGTTTAAGTCAAAAGGCATGAGTGGCAAGCACCTGACCGGCACTGTGATTTACGGCTACTTATGGGACGAAAAACGGGAGCATTGGCTGGTAGATGAGGAAGCTGCCGAAGTGGTACGCCGTATATTCTCCCTCACGCTGGAGGGATATGGGCCTTACCAGATCGCCTGCAAATTATCCACAGACCGGATTGAAATTCCTGTCGTACACCTTGCCCGCTTCAACGAGGGTGTGAACCGTTCAAAGCCGGTCAAAGACCCACATGGATGGGGATCATCTACCATCGTGAACATTTTGAAAAAACGAGAGTATTTAGGGCATACCATCAATTTCAAGACCCGCAAGCACTTTAAGGACAAGAAAAGCCACTATGTTTCTGAGGACGAATGGACGATCTTTGAGAATACTCATGAAGCCATTATCGACCAGCAGACCTTTGATTTGGCGCAGAAAATCCGCAGCAATGTACGGCGCTATCCAAACGGCTGGGGCGAAGCGGCTCCCCTCACAGGCTTGCTCTATTGTGCCGATTGCGGCGGCAAGATGTATGTCCACCGCACCAACAATGGCAAGCGGGTTTCTCAATATACCTGTTCCAATTATACCAAAGTTCCGTGTGGGACACTATGCCCTACACAACACCGTATCAATGAGAGTGCTGTCCTGACATTGGTTTCCGACACGCTCCGGGCTATCGCTGAATATTCGAGAAATGACCGGACGGAATTTATTCACACTGTTCAGGAGATGCAGGTTGCTCAACAGAGTGCCGATATATCGAAAAAGCGCAGGCGTCTGGCTGCTGCCCAAAAGAGAGCCGGAGAACTGGAAAAACTGATTTGCAAAATCTATGAGGACAATGCCCTCGGCAAGCTGCCGGATGCACGATATAAGGCGCTTGATGCACAGTATGCCAAAGAGCAGGATGCACTTGAGATTGAAATTGCAGAGCTGGAAAAGGCTGTTACCGGCTATGAGCAGAGCCAGAAATCCGCAGAGAAATTTATAGCCCTAATTGATAAGTATGAGAATTTTGACACTCTGACAAACACCATGCTCAACGAGTTTATAGAGAAAATCCTTGTCCACGAACGCGCCCGAAAAGGCAGCCAGGACACCACGCAGGAAATTGAAATCTACTTCAATTTTTTAGGGCGCTATATTCCACCATCCTTACAGCCAGTTCCTTTAACCCCGGAGGAACAGGAAGAATTGCGGAAAAAAGAAGAACGCAAGGACAGGCTCCATCAGAACTATTTGAAGCGGAAAGCCAGCGGCGCACAGAAACTGTATGAGGACAAAATCAAGGCGAAGAAAAAAGCGGAAATGGACGCTAAGAAAGCCCTGATCCGGGCTGAGGATATGAAAAAAGGTGTTTTTTCTACTATCGGTCAGCTACCAAAAGAAGAACCGCGCAAAGGCAGCATAGCAGCCAGCGCAGCAGTCTAATCATCACGAAGCAAAGGAGAATGAATATGAGTAAGTTGACTTACATTCGTTGTGGAGATTATGATATACCCAACCTAAAACTTTCTGAACAGCCGGAAACTTCTATCGGCAAGTACGGCAGAATGCGAAAATCCTACCTAAAGGAACATCGCCCCATTCTCTACAACCATCTGCTGATGAGCGAGAAACTGTATCCACACCTGTTAGAGATTGACCGGGCGGCGCGGGAACGGATGGAAGCCATGCTGCCCCGGATGATGGAGGCGGCGGGCATCACCGAGGAACTGAAAGCCCGTGCCCCCCCTGCGCTGGGTGGGGCTGATGAACACGCTGAAAGCGCAGGCAGAGGAAATTGTTTTGTCAGAAATAATCTTCAACTAATTTGGAAAATTGGAAAAAGTAAAATGGCTGTGTTCGTTAAAAACGAAGAAACCATATCTTCTGCAATACATTTCTCCAACAAAAAAACTCCGGTACATCCCAAACGGTTGTATCGGAGTTTATGGATCAAGATGGTAATCGTCAAATAGCGGCGACTGGAAGAAGTCGCACAGGGTAATGCCCAGTCCCTGGCACATTTCATGGATGATCCGTAGCTTCACGGATTCATACGAACAGTTGATAACGTTCCCTATGGTTGATTTCGGAACCCCGCTTTTCATAAAAAGCTGGTACTGTGTCATGTTCCGTTCTGAAAGAAGTTCTGTCAGTCGTTTACTCACGGCTTCATTTAGCTGCATCCGCATCACCACCAATCCCTGTCACTGTACTAATTATTATATGGCGGTACGTTGGAAATTTAGTCCCTGTGCCTGTACTAATTGAATGTTTTGTAGTAGAATGTTTGTGTTGTCAGGAAGATGGTGATTATAAAACTTGTGCGTCATGGGAGCGGCAAGGGGCACATCATCCATCATAAACGAGTTGGTGTTCTGAACACACAAAACAGGGAGGCGTGGTATGAACAAAAAGAAAATAATCGGATTAGCCGGTGCTGTCGTGGTCTGTATTCTGGTCTTTGTATTTATCGTGATAAGAGGCAAATCACCAAATCCAGCAGAGAACCCGGAGGAAATGTTGGGACGGATTGAAAACGCTTTAGGAGATGAGTACAAGAAGCAATCCATGACGGAATTAGTTGCCACCCTCAAATATGGAGACGAGGAGGGCAATGAGATCAACTATTACATACTCAAAACCACCTATTATGAAGCCGATCCTGCGGAAATAACGGGACTAAACACAGAGGCAATCAAACGAATCGTTAATCCTGACCGGGCCGATTCCTGCCAGAAAATGAAAATTCAGGATTGGGACGCTGCCCTTTATGAAAGAGGGGAACTATCCTACCTGTGCTGGACATATTCGCCGGAGGTGAGCTATATCCTGGAATATAGCCCCTATGCGTTTGCGGATGAAGAAATCATAAAAATGGCGGAAAGTGCAAAGCCCATAAATGAAGAATAGACAGACGCCGGACACGGCGGCCCGCTGGCCGTTGCATCCGGCGTCTTTATTATGGCTTGTTTCTATGCATTTAGAACCCCAATACGGCGGCAACGGGATAAAGAATACCGCCGCCCCAGCAACCACGCCGGAAAAGCCTTGAAATTTCAGTCGTTTTCAGGCTCTAAATGCGTAGGTTGGCGGGCTGTTTGGACATAGCAAAGCCCCGGCAGCGTGGCCGGGGCCTGATGATCTTTACTTAATTCCATGAAGATTCCTGTATTCCCTGGGGCCGAGGCCATAGGCTTTCTTGAACAATTTTGCAAAGTGGCCGGAATTGTGATACCCGACTTTAGCCGCAATCGTAGCAATTCCATAATCAGAATTTTTTAGCAAAATCAGCGCCTGGTTTAACCGCAATTCCTTGAGATATTCATACGGCGTTGTCCCATAATACTTCCGAAATGCCAGTTGATACCGGGCTGTACTCATACCCGCTATCTGGGCAAGTTCTTCCCCTGTCGGGTATGCGGCCAGATCATTTTTCATCACCGTTACCGTTTTTCTTAAATTGCGGATGTCCTTATAATCCAGCTTTACAGAAATATGTTTTTGTTCCTGCTCCATGCCTTTCACAACAAGAGAAAGAAGCTCCATTACTTTGCTTTCCAGATAGATTTTCAGCGTATGCCCCTCTGCCTGACAATCCCGTATCTGCTGGAACACAAAGTTGAGTTCCGGCAGGCTGGGGTTTTTGAGAATGTAATCCCTTGCAGAGTTGAGAAGTTCGGCGTTGTTCCTGTCATGCAGCCGAAAATAAGTATTGAAGTATTTGGGCGATAGGATCACTTTCGTAAAACGAACAGGCTTCCCGCCCTCGCAATAGGTGTAAGTTTTCTTCTGTGTGTTTAGATAGCAATAAATCCCCTTATCCACCTGATTCTTTTTCCGTCCACCAATCTTGAAAGAACTGCTGTCCGTTTCAAACTGGCTGATCTCCATATAGTCCTCTGAAATTTCAGTGATCTTTTCAAAGGTGTCCTTGGGCGTATAGTCACCAATCAAAATCAAAAGAAGATCGTCCTCAAACTCGATCAGTTGGAACGTGCCGTTTCCGTATTCGGAAAGCATACGGTAGAAAAAAACACCGTCGCCGCAAAGCTCCTGCACCCTTGCAAAGTGCATGGCTTCGGGGAGCTGTAACAAATAGTCAATTACAGATGGAACCATTGTACCGCCGCCTCCTTTCTCTACTTGATAGTATATCATACCGGCTTTCTGCGCGCCACTTTAAAAAAAGGTGACAATCCAATATTTATCGGTCACGATTTTATAAAATATATGAAACAAAAACGCTGAAAACCATAGAAATATCAGCACTTTCAGCGTTTTTCAAAATGCAAACAGTAAAGCGGGGTGGCTATTGAAATTTCCACTTCGTGCGGGTAAAGTAGATTGTGTCAGGTTAGCAAAATCTAACTGGCACATTTCAAAGAAAGGGGTATCGTTTCGATGGAACAAAAACGAACCGGATTATCATACGTTTTTACTCTTGCGAAAGAGGAGCGCGGCAAGTTAAGCCTTGGGATGCTGCTGGCGGTCTTTTCGTCGGCCCTGTCTTTCGTCCCGTATTTGGTAGTCTACCAAATCCTGCTTCTGATAATCAAGCAGGAGGTGACGCTTCCCGCAATGCTTGGTTGGGCCGGAATCGGCATTGCCGCAGCAGTCTTACAGGCAATCCTGACATCCTTTGCCGGTATCTGCTCTCATACGGCGGCTTTCAACACCATGCACAGAATCAAGGTCAGAGTATTGGAGCATATGTCCAAATTCAACCTTGGATTCTTTCAGGAACACGCGCCCGGACAGATCAAAACAACCTTGTTTGATGATGTGGACAGGATTGAAACCTTTCTGGCCCACAGCACTTTGGAACTGGCCCAGGCAATCGTCGTTCCTCTGATGATGTTCATTTTCATGCTGCGGCTGAACTGGATTATGGCGCTTATCATGCTGGTTCCTATGATCTTGGGGATTGCAATTCCGATGGCCCTCATGGGGCGCTACCCGGATTTGACGGACGAGTTTGCAGGCGATACGGAAAAGCTGAACGCTTCCGCAAATGAATTTATCACCGCTATGCCGGTTATCAAAATGTATCACCTTACAGCCGAAAAATTTGAGCAGTACCGAAATTCCTTGAAGATATATACAGACTGTTGGATTAAGATGTGTGAATCGTCCTGCAATCCGCTGTCTATCGCTCTTGTGGTTTTGGATTCTGCCATTCTGTTCACGCTGCCGGTGGGCGGTTGGCTGTATCTGCGTGATTCGCTGTCTGCGGCATCGTATCTTCTCTTTATTCTGCTGACTATGTGCTTTTTCACGTCTTTCCTGAACATGGTGACGATTGCTATGCAGTCTATGGAGCTGGGCAGCGGCCTTGATAATGTGAAGAAGATCATGGATATGGAAACCATGAAAAGCGGACAGCAAACCCTTTCCAAAACCGGCTGTTATGGTATTGACTTTGACAATGTGACCTTTAACTACACACAAGGCGGAAAGGATGCGTTGTCCGACGTTGATATTCATTTGGAACCGGGCAGCTTAAATGCTTTTGTCGGCCCGTCCGGTGCTGGCAAGACGACGGCGGTACAGCTCCTTGGCCGCTATTGGGACGTGAGCAGCGGGACAATCAAGATTGGCGGCGTCCCGGTTACAGAACTTCAAACCGAAAATCTTTCTGACTTAACCGCGTTTGTATTCCAGGATGTATTTCTTTTGGAGGACACGCTTCTTGAAAATATCCGTATGGGAACAGATGCTACCGAGGAACAGGTACGCCAGGCGGCAAAGGCGGCGCAGATTGACGATTTCATTATGAGCCTGCCGAAAGGATACGCAACGAGAATAGGCGACGAGGGAGTGAAATTATCCGGCGGCCAGCAGCAGCGGATTTCGATTGCGCGGGCCATTTTGAAAGACGCGCCTATCGTTGTTTTCGACGAGGCAACTTCCTATTCAGACATTGAGAACGAACACAAAATACAGCTTGCACTCCAAAACCTCCTGCGAGGAAAGACCACGATTATGATTGCCCACAGGCTTCATACCATCCGCAATGCGGATAAAATTTTTGTCTTTCAGGATGGAAAAGTTGTCGAACAGGGAACGCATGATGAACTGATCGCCAGCGGAAGTACATACAGCCATATGTGGGACACCTATACAAGAGAAACTATCGGGGAGGAGTGAAAAGACTATGTTACGCAGTATTCAGAAATTGATTGGTGACAAACGAAAGCAGTTGATATTTCCTGTTTTCCTTATGTCACTGGACGCCATCGGAAGCCTTGTCATGTACCTTATGCTGTATTTTACCGTAATTCATCTCCTGAACGGTTCTCTGACAGGTGGGCTTGTACGAAACTATACCATTGTATGCCTTATCAGTATAATTCTCCGGCTGATTATTTACCGCAGCGGCTATTTTCTCTGCTTTTCCAGAGGGGCCGAAATGTGCAGCGGCCTACGCTTGGATTTGGCAAACCATTACCGTTCTCTAAGCCTTGGCTATTTTAATCAAAACAGCAGCGGGTATCTGCTTAGTACACTGACAAAGGATTTAAGCAATTTTGAACTTGTATTGACCCATACGCTGCCCTCTATCGTCAAAACATTGGTCATGGGCTGCCTGATCTTGGTTGGAACCTTTTTTATCAACTGGAAACTGGCGTTGGCCGAGTGCGTGGTAATTCTGATCGCGTTGCCGGTTTTGAATTGGGGCAACCGGCTTGTAGAGAAGTACGGAACGATCAAGCGTGATCTGACTTCTAAAATGATCTCTATTGTTCTGGAATACATCAAGGGCATGAAAGTGTTCAAGTCTGCAAATATGACAAGTACGCACTTCACAAGAATGTCTGATACGTTGGAGGACATACGGAAAACCAGCGTACAGGCGGAAGTAAAAACCGCCGCCCCCACAAGTATGTATTCTATCATTGCAAATTTCCTTTTGCCGTTTGTCCTGCTGATTGGAAGCTATCTGTTCCTTGGCGGTACGATTGCTTCTGAACTGCTTGTGGCGTTTATGCTTATGAGCCTTGCGCTTTCTGCGCTGCTGATTGCGTTTGAACATTCGTATAACCTGCTGAAAGAACTGAAACTTGCCACTTCTAATCTGGAACAGGCATTTGACACAAAGCCGCTATCCTACAAAGAAGAAAAGGTAAAGCTCTCGCACTTTGATATTACCTTTGAAAACGTGGACTTCTCCTATAACCAGCAGGCCGATGTTTTACACAATATCAGTTTTCATGCCCCGGAGGGAAGCACTACGGCGCTGATCGGGCCGTCCGGCTCCGGCAAATCTACGGTTGCTAATCTGATCGCCCGGTTTTGGGATGTGACAAAAGGCTGCGTCCGCATTGGTGGGCAGGACATACGGGAGCTAAATCCTGACGGACTTTTGCACTATATCAGTGAGGTATTCCAGGAAAATACTTTGCTGTCCGATACGATTTACAACAATATCAAAGCTGGCCGTGAAGATGCTACCGAACAGGAAGTGATTGCGGCGGCAAAGGCGGCCCATTGTCATGAATTTATCGAAAGACTGCCTAATGGCTATCAGACCCATCTTGCCGAGGGCGGCAACACCCTGTCTGGCGGTGAAAAACAGCGGATTGCTATTGCAAGGGCAATCTTAAAGGACGCGCCTATCCTGCTTTTGGATGAATCAACGGCTTCTCTGGACGCTGACAATGAAGCAAAGATCAATCAGGCGTTAGACCGCCTGATGAAAGGGAAAACCGTTTTCGTGATTGCCCACCGTCTGAACACTATTCAGAACGCAGATCAGATTATTGTGCTGAATCAGGGACGGATTGAAGAAACGGGAACGCATGAAGAACTGTTAAGAAAGAAAGGCCATTACTACGAAATGGTGCAGGAACAGCAGAAAGCAAGAGAATGGATTGTAAAGGGGGCATAAACAGGAGCCGGTAAAGGAGGTGATACCGATGGGGCTACTTGACCTATTACTGGTTGCTGTCGGTCTATCAATGGACGCTTTCGCGGTTTCAGTATGCAAAGGTTTGAATACCAAAATGCACCCAGTAAAAACAGGGCTTGGTAGGGCTATATTTTGGTGGATTCCAGGCGCTTATGCCTACGCTGGGATATATCTGCGGCGGAACAATTCGCCAGTACATTGAAGCGGTTTCCAAATATGTTGCACTGTTTCTTCTGTGCATAATCGGTATCAACATGATTCGAGAAAATCTAAAAGGTGAATGTAAAGAAACAAACGGAGCATTGGGTTTTACTGTTATGGTTCCGACTGCGATTGCTACAAGTATTGACGCTTTTGCTGTCGGCATAACGCTGTCAGCCTTAAATGTAAAAATTATCCCCTCGGCAACACTGATAGGAACCACAACATTCTTAATTGCATTTGTCGGCGTATGGATTGGACACTTTTTCGGAAATCGGTTAGGAAACCGGGCCGGAATATTAGGCGGTGTGATTTTAATTTTAATCGGGGTACGGATTTTTATTATGGGCTGACAGAAAAGAATTGGAGGAATTTAAGAAATGAAAAAATTAAATGAATTGAGTGATGGCTCCTGCGGAAGGGTTGTTGCAATCAACGGGGACGCGCATTTTCAAAGCCGCGTGACCTCCATCGGCCTTACGATTGGCTGCCCTTTTGAAGTGATTCAAAATCCGAAAAAGCGGCCCGTTTTGGTGTACGCAAGGGACACGATGGTTGCCATCAACAAAACGGAATCTGACAAAATCATGGTGGAGGTGACAAAACAATGAGTGAAAAAACGATTGCCCTTTTAGGCCAGCCGAACTCCGGCAAATCAACCTTGTTTAATGGCCTGACTGGTTCCCGTCAGCACGTCGGGAACTGGCCCGGAAAAACAGTGGAGCGCAAGGATGGTTCTTTCGTTCACAAAGATACCACCTATAAAATCATTGATCTTCCGGGAACTTATAGCCTGTCTGCAAATTCGGATGAAGAAGTTGTTACACGGAATTACATAGCCAGTGGGCAGGCAGATGTTGTTTGCATATTGGCTGACGCCTCCCAGCTCAACCGCAGCCTTTTCATGCTGGCTGATTATACCGGGATTCGCGTTCCCGTGGTTCTCCTGCTGAATATGATGGATGTGGCAAAATCGCAGGGGAAGCAGATTGACACCAATGGAATCGCTAAATCCCTGGGCATCCCTGTTGTGCCGCTGGTTGCTGCCGATAAAAAACAGTATGGCACATTTTTCCGTATGTTAGAAAGCATTGATAAAAATGCTTCGACTTTAGACGAAAAGCGCTTGGCGCAGATTTATCAGAATACAATCGGGGCCGCGTTTGACGAGATCAAGGCGCTGCTTCCTGCGGACGGAATCGGCATCTATTCGTCCACATGGTTGACTGCAAAGCTGATAGAACAGGACAAATTGGCGCGTTCTCTTGTGAAAGAAACCGTTGATGCAGGCACTTATACCGCGATTGAAAAGAAGCTGTCCGATGTAAAGGACGGAAACCTTTTGACAGGTGATTGCAAATTCCAGTGGATTGACAAACTTGTAAATGAGAACGTGACCAGCAAGAAGAACAAGCTGCTGCGGAGCCGGTTTGATAAGGCGGCCACAAGCAAACGCTGGGGAAAGCCTATTGCCATTGGCATGATCGTTTTAGGTCTGATCTGCTCTATGGTGATTGGCTTCCCGCTGATGGGGCTTTTCAGCGGGCTTATCAGTGCAATTTCCGTCCCTCTGGCTAACTGGCTGCTGGATATAGGCGCAGCGCCATTCCTTGTATCGCTGCTCTGCAACGCCATTTTGACCGCTGTTTCTTTCGCTCTGCAAATGGCAAGCTATGTGTTCGGAATCAGCCTTGTCTTTGGCCTGATGGAAGATGTCGGCTATATGGCGCGAATCTCCTATGTATTCGATGATACTATGACAAAGCTGGGATTACAGGGCAAAGCAATTATGCCTTTCCTCGTCAGTTTCGGATGCAATATCGGCGGAATCACTGGAACAAGGGTCATTGATTCATGGGGACAGCGTGTTATGACGATTGCCCTGTCCTGGGTAGTCCCCTGCGCTTCTACCTGGGGCGTAGTTGGACTTGTCAGCGGTACGTTCTTCGGAAACGGGGCTGCTGTCGTAGTTCTGGCGTTGTTTGCCGTGGCGTTTTTGCACATCTTTATCACTTATAAGGTGTTTGGCCGGTCTTTGAACAAGGTAGAGGGGCGCACCGGCTTAATTATGGAATTGCCGCCTTACCATAAGCCTCATTGGAAAAGCCTGTTTGGTTCCGTTTTCAGCAAAATGGGAAATGTACTTAGCCGCGCACTCCGTATTATTATTTGCATTTCCGTGATCTTCTGGCTGCTTTCTTACTCGGCGGACGGAAATGTGGCGAACAGTATCATTTACAAGGTAGGAACCTTTATTGAACCTGTGACAAGCCTGTTTGGTTTACCGTGGCAACTGTTTATCGCTTTTGTCGCTTCCGCTATGGGCAAGGAGGCTTCTCTTGGCGTTATGGCTTCCCTGTTTAACACGGGAAGTATTTGGGCGGCTATTGAGCAGTCCGCTACCGTAGACACGGCGGCACTTAGTACAAGTATGCTGTCCGTCATATCCAGACCGGAAGCTCTTGCTTTCCTGTTCGCGTTTTTCTTCAATATGCCTTGCCTGATGGCCTTGACCGCAACAACCCAGGAAACACACTCTATGAAATGGACTGTGCGAATTGCGCTCTATTATGTCCTTACAGCCTTGATTATGGCAACGATTGCGTATCACGTCGGTCTTGTTATTTTCTAAAGGAAAGGAGTTATTGTGCTAATTCAATTATTGGAGTATTTACAAAGCGGGAAAACATACAGCGTTCAGGAGTTGGCTGAACTTCTGCATAAGGACGTAGGGAGCATCCAAGTGGAACTTGAATATTTGGAGAACCAAGGATATATCCGAAAAGTAGCTTATCAAGCCGACTGCAATCATAATTGCAACGGCTGTCATGGCTGCGATCAGCCTACCCCGGCTGCCCCTGATGTCAATATATGGGAAGTTATTAAACGAACCGAATAGGAGAAACAAAATGAAACTGTATGAGTCGGGCGAGGATTATTTAGAGGCCGTACTAATGCTGCAAAAGAAAAATGGTATGGTACGCTCTGTTGACCTTGCCCGGCACATGGAGGTGTCAAAGCCCAGCGTGTGCCATGCAGTGGCTACCTTGCGGGACGGCGGCTTTCTTATGATGGACGAAGATCACTTTCTCCATCTGACCGATGTTGGCCGGGAAGTTGCCGAAAAAATCTACGAGCGTCGCTGCTTCTTTACCGAGCAACTTATCACCGCAGGCGTTGACCCCAAAACTGCGGAGGTCGATGCCTGTCGTATTGAACACATCATCAGCGATGAGAGTTTTGACCGGCTGAAAGAGGCAGCCGAACAAGAGCAAAACTAAAACCGAATAAGCCAAGCGATCCTGCCCCGCAAGACGGGGAAAGAAAAAAACCGTTGCAGGGCAGGCAGCTTCGTGCGCTCATAATGGATTTTCCGGGTACTGCGGCGGTTTTGAGTAACATCAAGGCCGCCGTTTCTTATGCCCTCAACAAAGGAGTGACGCCCATACGTTGACACGGCGGCTTTAGGAGGGAGCCGCCATGAAGCACACTGACCGCCGACAAATTCAGACGATATTTCACTACCGTCAAAAAAAGTCCGGCCACCGGACAGGCCCCGTCTGGCAGCCAGTGCGAAAATTGTCACAATATAACTGAATACCGTGTTTTTTGCGCTCGAATAGCTTCATGCTGTCCGGGCGTTTTTTCATACCTATGGGGCCGGAACATCGGGCCAACATGGCCCGAACCTTGCCCCCGGTGCCGTTCCCCGCCACCTCGTTCAGATTTTCCCGCAAAAATCTGAACGGAGGAAAGGCCGATGGAAGTCACCATCAATTATAACGGACAAGCTGTGACCGTGGAGGTTACGCTGGAAGTCTATGAATTTCTTGACCGGGCCGATCACAAAACGGAGAACCTGTTCCATGAACAGCGGCGGCATTGGGATGGCCGGGAGTTTGACGAGTACATCATTACCACCGAGGGTGTAGGAGCCTACGGCGAAACGCCGGAAGAATACCTTTGCCGTATGGAAACGCTGCATGAGCTGATGGCTGTGCTGGATACCTGTACCGAGGCCCAGCGCCGCCGGTTCCTGTTCTATGCGCTTGACGGGCTGAGCCTTGCAGAGATCGGTGTGCTGTGCGGCTGCTCCAAAGTGGCTGTTTATCAAAGTGTGGAGGCAGTCAGAAAAAAATTTATAAATTTCTTTGAAAACAGGCTTAACGAATGACCTGTTTTCTGGCTACCAAGTGAAAGGGATCATTTCCCTTATCTCAGCGAGGGGCGGACAGCGGACGAGCTGCCCGCCTCTCCGATTTTCAGGAGGTAAGCCTATGAAAACAATCAATCTGCGGTGGATGTATCCCCACTACCGGCATGACGAGTTTGTGGATGTTACGGACGAGGTATGGGCAGCGATGTATCAGGCCCAGCGGGAGATGGAGAACTATGAGCGTCGGAAAGTCTACCACCGCGCCTACTACTCTCTGGACGCATACAGCTGGCTGGAAAATTACGCACTGGAACACAGCAGATCGCCGGAAGATATTTTGCTGGAACGAGAAGAAATGACCACCCGCCTGCACCTGATTGCAGCTCTGCCGGTGGCTCTGGCTCATGCCACTCCGACACAGGCCCACCGTGTTCACGCCTACTACATTGCCGGTATCAAGCAGCCGGAAATCGCCCGGAGAGAGGGTATCCATAGCAGTAAGGTCAGCGTTGCCATCCACCGGGGGCTGCGGAATATGCGCCGTTGCTATGATGTCCTTTTTCAAACAGAGTGAGGGCGTGCCTATGCAGACCATCAATCTCAAACAATATTATCCATTTTGCAAAGAGGACATTTTTGTGGAGGTGTCCGATGAGATCGTCGAAGCGTTTCTTCTGGACAAGAGAGCCGAGGCCGCCAGAGATCGCAAGATGTTCCGGTATAAGGCGTTTTATTCCCTCGATTGTAACGATGGAATCGAAAATGCCGCCATCGGCTGGGCGCAGCCATCGCCGGAGGATCATCTGATAGAAAAAGAAGAATTAGCCGAATACGAAGAACTGATACGGCGATTGTACGAAGCCATTTCCTCCCTGCCGCCTATGCAGGCCCGCCGTGTCCACGCCCGCTATATGCTGGGTATGAAAGTGAAAGATATTGCCGCAATGGAGGGTATCACGCCAGCACAGGCGGGAAAGTCCATCCACGCTGCACTGCGGAGGCTGCGCCGGTACTTTGCGCGTCAGAAATGGACGGTCAATCTATGAGCGTTTTCAAAGAAAAGAGGTGCATGACATGAACGAAAAAAATACAGCCCAAACCCAAAAAGAAGAACGGGAGAAAGTCCTGAAGGAGATCCGGCAGCTTGAGAACCGCCAGAAGATTTTGGAGAACAAGCAGCGCAACGAGGAACGCAAGGCCCGCACCCGCCGCCTGATTGAGCGTGGAGCCGTTTTGGAGGGGATTTTCCCGCTGGCTCCCGACCTTTCCGGCGCGGAGGTCAAAACATTTCTGATTGCCCTGTCCCATCTTCCGGGGGCTGCGGAATTGACTGCAAACCTGCCAAAATCCGGGGACACGCCATAAGTCCCTTGTCTACAAGGGCGCACTTATACACCGTTGCCGGTGTCGTGCGCCCTGCCGGGGGCTGTTGCGCTCTCCGAGCGCGATGGGGAGCTACTCTCCCCAAACCCCTTGTGCGCCACAGGTCACGGAACATCCGCAAGCGGCTGTCCCGTCCCCTGCGGCCTGAATACCCCTCACTGAAAGGAGGTGCCACCCATAGATTTTTGCCATATCCCCGTCAGTATCATCAAGCGCAGCGAGGGCCGTTCCGCTGTTGCCGCAGCCGCCTACCGCAGCGGGACAAAGCTGACGAATGAATGGGACGGCCTGACCCACGATTACACCCGCAAAGGCGGCGTTGTCCATGCGGAAATCATGCTGCCCGCCCACGCCCCGCCGGAATTTTCAGACCGCTCCACCCTCTGGAACAGTGTGGAGCAAATCGAGAAAGCAAGGGACAGCCAGCTTGCCCGCGAGATCGAGGCAGCCCTGCCCCGTGAACTGTCCGATGAACAGCAGCTTGCCCTTGTGCGCGCCTATGTGAAGGACAACTTTGTAGACAAAGGAATGTGCGCCGACTTTGCTATCCATGACAAGGGAACCGGCAACCCCCATGTTCATATCATGCTGACCGTCCGGCCCCTGAAAGAAAATGGCGCATGGGGCGCGAAGTGCCGCAAGGCATACGACTTGGACGAAAACGGCCAGCGCATCCCGGATGGGAAAGGCGGCTGGAAGAACCACCGGGAGGATACCACCGACTGGAACGACAAAGGGAATGTGGAGATTTGGCGGGCGGCATGGGCGGCTTATTCCAACCGGGCATTGGAAGCCGCCGGTCAGCCTGCCCTGGTAGACCACCGCAGCTACAAGCGCCGGGGCATTGATAAAATTCCCTCTGTCCACCTGGGGCCAGCGGCCAGCCAGATGGAGAAGCGCGGCATCCGCACCGACAAGGGGGAAGTCAACCGGCAGATCGCCGCCGACAACAAGCTGCTCAAGGAAATCAAAGCCCGCATTACCCGGCTTTACAACTGGTCGAAAGTCGAGGCCGAGAAGCCGGAGGGCCAGCAACCCAGCATGATTGACTTGTGGGAGGCCCAGCAGCAGCTCAAGCGGCCCGACACCCGCACCGGCAAAATCCGGGCTTTGCAGGAGGGCGCCGCCCTGTTCAGTTTTTTGCAGGCAAACGGCATCCAGTCCATGCAGCAGCTCCATGAAAAAATTGCCGACATGAATACCCGCTACTATGACCTGCGGCGAGGGATCGTCAAGGCCGAGCGCCGGATTGCCACCCTCACCGAGCGCGGGGAGATGTGGGCGCAGTACAACGAGTACAAGGCTGTCCATAAGCAGCTTGCCAGGGTAAAGCCGGAGAAGCGGGAACTGTTCGAGCAGCGCCACAGCCGGGAACTGATCCTCTATGACGCGGCGGCCCGGTATCTGAAAGAACTGAAAGCCAGCGGCGAGGAACTTTCCCCGAAGGAATGGAAGCGCGAGATCGACCTGCTGACCGCCCAGAAGCAGGTGGACAGCATCGACATGAAGGCCATGCGGGAGGAACTGAAAGCCGTGGAGCGGCTCCGCAAGGCCGCCGACCAACTGGCCCGGCAGGAACGGGACAAGCCCCGTGACCGGGGGCCAGAGCGGTAAAGGGTACGGCGTTTTGCCGACCCCTTGCGGTGTGTCGCGTTTCACGACACCCTTTTGCACAGAACTGTCAACATTCACTCATGGAAGGAGATTGCCCTATGAAGCAGATTATTTTACCCGTCACTGTCCACCTGAATATCCGCCTGCCCCTTGCCCTCTTGCAGCCGGAACCGGCAGACGCGCCCACCGGCCCGGAGCCGGAGGCCCATGCCTGCCAGGGCTGCGGCAACTGCGGCGGGTGCGGGAAGTGCCAGCATGAAGAAAAGCAAGCCTGAACCCATCCCCGTCATGGACTACCGCCAGTACCGCAGAGCGCGGCGGCTGGTACATGAGTGCTGCAACTACGACGGCGGCAACTGTATCGCGCTGGATGATGGAGAGGAATGTGTCTGCGTCCAGGCCATTTCCTACTCCCTGTTATGCCGGTGGTTCCGGGCGGCAGTGCTGCCGCTGGACAGAGAACTGGAAACGGCCCTGTTCCACCGCCTGAACGCCAAGCGGTGCGCCGTCTGCGGGGCGCTGTTCACCCCCGGCTCCAACCGGGCCAAATACTGCCCGGAATGTGCTGTTCAGGTACGCCGCCGCAAAGAGGCAGAACGACAGCGGAAAAGATACTACCTTTCTACGCATTTAGGGGCTGAAAAACCCTTGTAAATCAAGGACTTTTTCGAGGGTGTCGCTGGGGGCCTGATAGATTTATCCTCTGGCCCCCAAAACAGCCTTCTAAAGGCGTACAGACCCCTGAAATAAACCCCAAGGAGGAACCCATGTCAGACAATCGAAAATATTACTACCTCAAGCTGAAAGAAAACTTCTACAACAGCGAAACGATGGTTATTTTGGAGAGTATGCAGGACGGCCTGCTGTACTCCAATCTGCTGCTGAAAATGTACCTCATGTCACTCAAAAGCGGCGGTATCCTCATGCTCAACGACCATCTGCCCCACACGCCCCAGACCATTGCCACCTTTACCCGCCATCAGGTGGGGACGGTGGAACGGGCCTTGAAGGTGTTCGTTGAATTTGGCCTTGTGGAGATTTTGACCGACGGGGCCTACTACATGGCCGACATCCAACTGTTGATCGGCCAGTCCTCTACCGAGGGCGAACGAAAAAAGAAAGAGCGTATGCGGTTGAAGCGCCAAAAACTGCTCCCATCCGGCGGGGCGGACATTTGTCCACCATATAGCCGGGGGGACATTTGTCCACCAGAGAATAGAGATAAGAGATTAGATATTAGAGATAAGAGTATAGAGAATAGAGAGAGTGAGAGCGCCCGCGCCTATGGCCGTTACCAGAATGTTTTCCTGACGGACGAGGAACTGGCAGACTTGCAGGCCAGCTTTCCCACCGTATGGGGCCAGTACATCGAAAAGCTGTCCGAGTACATGGCTTCTACCGGCAAGCGGTATCAGAGCCATGCCGCCACCATCCGGCGCTGGGCCGGTGAGGACGCGAAGAAAGCGGCCCCGCCCACCCGCAACCGGGATTACAGCGTAAAGGAGGATGAAACCGTATGATGGAAATTACCGCAGAAATCCGGGCGCTGATCGACAAGGCAGCCGCCGGTATAGAACTGGCCGGGGACGAGTACATAGACCCGGCAGACGGCCTTATTCACTGTAAAAAGTGCGGCGGCCAGAGGCAGACCGTTGTGCCATGCTTTGGGAAACCGGGCTACTTCGTGCCCCGCTGTATCTGCCAGTGCCAGCGGGAGGCCGAGGAACAGCGCAAGGCCGCCGAGGAACGGCAGCGCCGCATGGAGCGTATCAAGCGCCGGAAGGCCCAGGGCCTGCAAGACCGTTATCTGTACGACTACACCTTTGCCAACGACAACGGCCAAAATCCCCTGATGGACAAGGCCCGCGCCTATGTGGAGAACTGGAAGGAGGCATATAGGAACAACACCGGCCTGCTGCTGTTTGGGGATGTGGGAACCGGCAAGTCCTTTTTCGCCGGTTGTATCGCCAACGCCCTGCTTGACCGGGATGTGCCGGTGCTGATGACGAACTTTCCCACCATCCTGAACCGCCTGACAGGGATGTTTTCCGAGGACAGGGCCGAATTTATCGCCAGCTTTGACGAATATGACCTGCTTATTATTGACGATTTGGGTGTGGAGCGCAGCACCGAGTATGCGATGGAGCAGATGTTTTTCGTCATTGACAGCCGATACCGCAGCCGCAGGCCCATGATTATCACCACCAACCTGAAACTGGCCGAACTCAAGAACCCGCCCGACCTGGCCCATGCCCGTATCTATGACCGTATCCTGGAACGGTGCGCCCCGATCCTCTTTGCCGGGAAGAACTTCCGGGAGGAAAACGCCGGGGCCACCAGGCAGGCGGCGAAAGACATTGTGAACCGTAAGAGCGAATAATTGTTTTGCCGGACGGCGCAGCCCCGCCCGGAGAAAGGAGCGCCATGAGCGAAGAAACCCGTACCATGCAGACCGCAGACACCACCCCGGCCAGAGCGCCGGAGGACGCCCCCGCGCTGGTAAAGAAAATTGGCAAGACCACCTACAAGGTGCGCGTCCATTTCAGCCAGACCAGCACCGAAACCATGAGCGACAAAATCAAGCGTATGCTTAAAAACGAGATACAGCAGATGTGACCGGCTGATAAAGCCAGCCGCCTTGTGCTAAACTGATGGTGGTACGCACCAAAACTTTTATCCAAGGAGGACATGAAAATGCTGTACACAGAAAAAGAAAAAAATGAGATTGAGCGCGTCCGTAAAGTGTTCGAGAAACACCTCCAACAAATGACTGGTTATGATTTGGTTTGGTCGGACAAGGTCGGCTATGTGTGGCTGGCAATATCTATCGACCCGATCTATATTGACACCGGAAACTGGATAGAGTCCGCTGCCAGCCTTTGTTATGAGTGCTTGAATGATATAGCACTGGATGTTTTCGGAATGACTGGAAACGACCATGACTTCGAGGACGCCGATCCGCTGGAACTGGCCGAGATTAAGCGGCGCTGGAAACCCTATATCGACCAACTGCCGGAATATGCGTACATTTGCGACGAACTGCTAAGCGGCCGCAAGTAACTCTACTCGCCTGAGTGTCAGGAGCATGAAAGTGCTTCTGGCACTTTTTTTGTGGCCTTTTTGTGAATTTGATTAAAAAGTCCTTGACAACTCGTTTCGGGCAAAACCGCTAAGTCGATTTTGATTTCCTGCGGTGCGCGTCTTGCCGTATTTGATATTGCGGAGCTGCGCGAGGTTACATCCTACGATGAGTTGGAACTGGATACGCTGGGAGACAGAAAAACGGCTCTGTTCCTCATTATGAGTGATACGGATGACAGTTTTAACTTTCTCATTTCCATGTGCTACACCCAGTTATTCAACCTGCTTTGTGAAAAGGCCGATGATGTGTATGGTGGCAGGCTTCCGGTTCATGTGCGCTGTTTGATTGATGAGTGTGCTAACATCGGGCAGATTCCGAAGCTGGAAAAGCTGGTGGCCACCATCCGAAGCCGTGAAATCTCTGCCTGTCTGGTGTTGCAGGCACAGAGCCAGCTCAAGGCAATTTACAAAGATAATGCCGATACCATCATCGGCAATATGGATACTTCCATCTTCCTGGGTGGCAAAGAGCCAACAACGCTGAAAGAGCTGGCGGCTGTTCTGGGAAAGGAGACCATAGACACTTACAACACCGGAGAGAGCCGGGGACGGGAGACCTCCCACTCGCTCAACTATCAGAAATTGGGAAAAGAGCTGATGAGCCAGGACGAGCTGGCAGTTATGGATGGCGGCAAGTGCATCTTGCAGTTGCGCGGTGTGCGTCCGTTTCTTTCAGACAAGTATGACATTACCAGACACCCTAATTTCAAATACACAGCTGATGCAGACAAGCGAAATACCTTTGATATTGAAGCATTTTTGTCTGCCAGACTAAAACTCAAGCCTGATGAGGTCTGCGATGTATATGAAGTAGACACGGAGGGCGTGTAATACGGTTCCGCTGAGAAAGGAGTGATCGTATCTATTTGCCGCAACTGCCTCTGTTGAGGCCATTGGCGTACAAAGCGGACAATCGCAAGAAAAATAATGAAAAAGGAGGACAGCCGGAATCATGCTCTCATATATCGAGGGCAGATTGTTCCGGCTTTTGTGCGCTTATGAAACAAACCTAACTAATCATTCAAATGATTCCGGCTAATATTATTTATGGCATTTTTTGAACAGGCAATTACCGTTCTTCAGACTCTCGTTATCGCTCTGGGCGCTGGTCTTGGTATCTGGGGTGTCATCAACCTGTTGGAAGGTTACGGCAACGACAACCCTGGCGCAAAATCTCAGGGCATGAAGCAGCTCATGGCCGGCGCTGGTGTAGCCGTAGTCGGCATGGTCCTTGTACCTCTGCTCTCCGGGCTGTTCTCTGTCTAAGCGTTCCTGCATGAAATCCTTGCCGCTCCCGCAGTTCTGCGGGGGCGGCGGAAAGGAGGTTGACACCGTATGGATTTTTTACTTGAAGCCCTGACAAATTGGCTGAAAGAAATGCTGGTGGGCGGTATTATGAGCAACCTTTCGGGGATGTTTGACAGCGTAAACCAACAGGTCGCGGATATATCCGTACAGGTAGGACAGACCCCACAGGGATGGAATGGTAGTATTTTCAATATGATTGAGAATCTGTCAAACTCCATCATGGTGCCGATTGCAGGTGTGATCCTGGCTATCGTGATGACCGTAGACCTGATCCAGATGATTGCAGACAAGAACAACCTGCATGATGTGGATACCTGGATGATTTTCAAGTGGGTGTTCAAATCAGCTGCCGCCATCCTCATTGTCACAAACACATGGAATATCGTGATGGGCGTCTTTGATATGGCGCAGAGCGTGGTGGCGCAGGCGGCAGGGATTATCAATTCGGATGCGTCCATTGACATTTCCTCAGTTATGACCGATCTGGAACCGAGGCTGATGGAAATGGATTTGGGACCGCTGTTCGGACTGTGGTTCCAATCCCTCTTTATTGGCATTACCATGTGGGCGTTGTATATCTGTATCTTTATCGTTATTTATGGCCGTATGATCGAGATCTACCTTGTAACTTCGGTGGCTCCCGTTCCAATGGCTGCAATGATGGGCAAAGAATGGGGCGGTATGGGACAGAATTACCTCAGATCCCTGCTGGCACTGGGCTTTCAGGCGTTTCTCATTATCGTCTGCGTGGCAATTTATGCTGTGCTGGTGCAGAACATCGCTCTGGAAGATGACATCATCATGGCAATCTGGAGCTGCGTGGGCTACACCGTACTGCTATGTTTTACGCTGTTCAAAACAGGCAGTCTCGCCAAATCAGTCTTTCAGGCGCACTAAAACGGAAGGAGGTTTCCACATTGGCTTATGTACCCGTACCCAAGGACTTAACAAAAGTCAAAACAAAGGTCATGTTCAATCTGACCAAGCGGCAGCTTATCTGCTTCACGGGCGGAGCGCTTATTGGCGTACCGCTTTTCTTTTTGCTCAGAAAACCTACCGGAAACAGTGTAGCGGCTATGTGTATGATGCTGGTTATGCTGCCCTTCTTTATGCTGGCTATGTACGAAAAGCATGGACAGCCCCTGGAAAAGATCGTGGGCAACATTCTCAAAGTAGCTGTGATCCGTCCAAAGCAGCGACCTTACCAGACCAACAACTTTTATGCTGTATTAAAGCGGCAGGAAATGCTCGATAAGGAGGTGTATGACATTGTTCACCGCAATAAAAAAATGGCTGCATCGGATGTTCGGAAAAACCGAGGAAAAAACTGTGCAGCCGGTAAAGACAAAGAAAAAGCTGTCTCGCGCCGATAAGAAGCAGATCGAAGCGGCCATTGCCCGCGCTAACCGCACGGACAAAAAAGGAAAATCTGCGCAGGACAGTATCCCTTATGAACGGATGTGGCCGGACGGAATCTGCCGCGTATCGGACAGCCACTACACAAAGACCATCCAGTTTCAGGACATCAACTATCAGCTCTCCCAAAACGAAGATAAGACGGCAATCTTTGAGGGGTGGTGTGATTTCCTCAATTATTTTGACAGCTCGATTCATTTCCAGCTGTCTTTTTTGAACCTTGCGGCATCGGAGGAGACCTTTGCTAACTCCATTTCCATCCCGCCCCAGAGGGACGCCTTTGACAGTATCCGCGAAGAATATACCACAATGCTGCAAAATCAGCTGGCCAGAGGTAACAACGGTCTCATCAAGACCAAATACCTGACCTTTGGTATAGACGCGGACAGCATCAAAGCCGCCAAGCCCCGTCTGGAGCGTATTGAGACCGATATACTTAATAACTTCAAGCGTCTTGGTGTGGCTGCCAGAACGCTGGACGGTAAAGAAAGGCTTTTTCAGCTTCATGCGGTATTCCACATGGATGAACAACTCTCGTTTCAGTTTGAATGGGACTGGCTGGCTCCTTCCGGTCTGTCCACAAAGGATTTTATTGCACCAAGCTCCTTTGAGTTCCGCACCGGCAAGCAGTTCCGTATGG
>NZ_JAJCPX010000022.1:0-51534 GCF_020563125.1 Longicatena sp. 210702-DFI.1.196
AAGGTTATGTATATGATGGAGAAGATAGCTTTCACTTTACCTTGAAGCTGGAAGGAAATGCATATGCAAATGAAAGCTATACGATCAAGGATAGCGATACTGGCGAAGAAGTAAAAGAAGCAAGGACCGATGAAAATGGCAGATTTACCTTAAAAGGCGGACAGAGTGCTGTCTTTAAGGAAGTCAAGGCAGATGTGGACTATGAGGTCGTTGAGGAAAACGCAGAAGCTTGGCGAGTATTGGGTGATGTAAAACAAAGCGGAGCGACACAGGCACCGGTAACAGCAGTACAATATACGAATGCGATCGCTTCCTTTGGGGTCAATAAGACATTGAGCGATAAGAGCACATCAGAAGAAACGTTTACGTTCTTGTTGATGGATCATATGAAGAAGGCATGGAGCAATGCAAAGTATGTACTGTATGATAGTGTAAGTGGGAAACGTGTAGATGATGTAACCTATGCAACAGATGAGAATGGACATTTCACCTTGAAAGCGAATGAGACCGCCATGTTCTTAGGCATAGCACCCGGGACCCTGTATGATGTACAGGAAATAGTAAAACCGGGCTATATCCAAAAGACACCGGTAAGCAATGAAGGCTATGAGAACAAGGTCGTAGGCGATAATGTAGAGATATTGCCGTTCGTCAATGAAAAGATGAAGGAAGAAGGAATCTTATCAGTAACGAAGCTGATCGAGAATAAGACGGATGAGATACCCATGGATGATATCAAGTTTACTTTTGTATTGAGCAGAAAGAATGGGGACGTTTATGAAGCTGTCAAGAATGCGAACTATGTCATAGCACTCGGTGATTCCGAAAGCACCTATAAGACGAATGAAGCAGGTGAATTTCAGATAAAAGGAAATCAGACCGCACTATTCCGAGAGCTGAAACAAAAAGAAACGTATAAGGTAGAAGAGAAACAGACGAATGTGGAATATACCATCAAGACAGAGGCCCAGGAAGAAGTATTAGAAAAGAACATCCAATTCGTATATACGAATGAGTATACACCGAAAGCGATCGATCTATATCTGAAGAAGGCAAATCGCGAAAAGGAAGGAATAGCAGGAGCGAAGTTTACGTTGTATAGGGATAAAGAACTGACGAATGCGATCGCAAGCTATGAGAGCGAAACAGAAGAGAAGTGCATGCTTGAAAATGTGCGGGCAGGAACCTACTATCTGAAAGAGACACAATCACCAAAAGGCTATCGACTCTTGGAAGGGGTCATCAAGATCGAGATCACAAGAGAAGAAGGAACAGGGAAGCTGATGGTGAAGATAAATGAGAAGGAGTATGGCCAAAGCGAAGGGAATGAGCAGATCCAGATCGAGACGAAGAAGGTAGGAGAGAATGACGAGCTGCATATGGTAGTATACAATGATAAGAATTTTTGGATACCGATCACCGGAGGAACAGGAATCTATGTACTGATAGGGATCGCGATGATAGGATGTATAGGAGCTCTTGTGGCATTGCGAAAGAAAGTGAAGATGGAGCATTGTTCAGAAAGTATAAAGAGGGCATGAAAGCATGATGAAGATGTATGTGATCGAGACATCAAAGATGCAGGAGATATGCCAACAAAAGACAGGGATAGCAGAGCAGCAACTATGCTTAAAGTTATTCTCTGAGGTACATGGTCAGATCCAAATGAAAGAACACGATTTCCAAAGCATATGGAAGATCATAACGCAAGATCATCCAAGAAGATATATAAGTAAAAAGGTACATGATCAGAAGAAACAGGGTTATTATTTATGTATAGAGGATACGAAGACCTTGATCGAATTGCGTAAGCGATTAACAAAGATCGAAATGGAAGAGGTATTAGAAAAGCTACGAAAAGAAGATCGTCATGTTTATCGTAATGATTATCTATATTATTTGGATGCGATGAAACGAGCAATGCTAGAAGGTATACAAGCTGCAATAAAAGAAGATTATGGTCTTGTCTTTTATTATGATTAAGGCGATAAGGATGTACGTGTAAAATGTTGTAATATGAAAGAAACCCCATGCGGTTTTTTTCATGTGTCCTCTAGTAAAAACGAAAGAATCTTAAATATTTCTCCTATATCATAATATTTTACCATTTATAAAAAATATAATGAAAATGGAAAGGAATAGAATATGGAAATACTTTAACAAAGGCTATAAAAGGTTTAGAACCAATCAAAACTGATACGAGTGCTTTAAGAACATTAATTGCGGCAGTAGAACAGCTTGCAGAAACAGACTATACAGCAAACAGCTATAAAGTGGTTGCTGAAAAATTACAAGAAGCAAAAGCAGTACTAGAAAAAACAAACCCAAGTACTGAAGAAGTGAAAAAGGCAGAGCTTGCATTACAAAATGCCCAGAAAGCGTTAGTTGTAAGAGCTAGCAAGGAAAGTGTAGATGTATTAAAGCGACTTGTTGAAGATGGTAAGAAAATGAAAGATGCTTATACTGAGGAAGCCTTTAAGGATGTGCAGACAGCGTTAGATTTGGCACAAGGTTTATTGACAGATCCATCAAATATGGCGGAAGTAACTACAAAAGAAGTCGTGCTATCCTTATCTACAGCTATCGATGCATTGCATAAGCTTACCCTTCAAGAAGCGAAAGAACAGCTTGCCGAAATGATTACGTATGCAGATACACTGTTAAAAGCAAATACTATTGAACAAATGACTGCAGAAAGCGTACAGGCATTACAAACGGCACTGAAACAGGCGAAGGAAGTAATAGCAAACGAAAAAGCATCACTTGAACAAATTAAGACGACACATACAATTCTTGTGAATGCAGTAAAAGGATTAAAACCACAAGAGTCAGTGACGCCTGATACAACGGCACTACAAACACTTATTAAAGAAGTGAAAAAGGTAACAGCTGATCTTTATACGGTGCAAAGCTATGAAGCACTAAGCAAGAAATTGCAAGATGCAAAAGCGATATTGGAAAAAACAAATCCAAGTGCAGATGAAGTAAGCAAAGCAGAACTTGAATTACAAAGTGCCCCAAATGCATTCGTCGTTAGAGCAAGCAAGGAAAGTGTAAAGATATTAAAAACACTTGTTGAAGAAGATTAGAAGTTAAAAGATTCTTATATAAAAGATGAGTTCAAAGACGTGCAAACGGCTTTAACATTGGCAGAAAGTTTATTAAAAGATCCATCTAATATGAGTGATAAGGAAACCAAAGAAGTTGTGTTATCTTTATCTACAACCATTCAAGCGTTAAAGGATTTGACACTTCAAGAGGCAAAGAAGCAGCTGCTGGAAATGATACAATATGCAGATGTATTGTTAACGGGTGAAGATATTAAGCAAATGACACCTAAGAGTGTTAAGGCGCTACAAACTACTTTGAAACAGGCAAAGAAAGTTTATAAGGACGAAAAAGCAACGCTTGAAGATATAAAAGCAATGCATAACACCTTGGTTACGGCAATGAAAAAGCTAGAAGTAAGGCTGGATACGACAGAATTAGATCATGAAATAAGCATTGACGAAGATATGCTTAACCATATTGATCGATATGAACCTTCTTCGGTTGCAAAACTTAAAGATGCTTTACAACAGGCAAAAGATGTGAAAAAAACTGCTAAGAATTAGCAGGAACTGGATGAAGCATTATGATTGCTAAAAGAAGAAAGACAAAAAGCTATACGATTAAAAGACAAAGATACAAATGTAAGTGATATAGACAAAACTGAGTCAAAGGATACAGTCGATGTTCCTACAGGTGATATCAGTGCAACAGGTGTATTTGCAGACTTGCTGATCATTGCTGGTGGAGCTATTATTACCTTATTGAAAAGAAAAAAGCGCGTATAGTTGTATGCGATAAGAAAAGCCAGCGGGCATTCTGATAAGAGTGCCTCTGGCTTTTTCATTCTATTCGTTATGGATGGTTAATTAGTTTTCTTTTTGACGTACGACTTCAAAGGCAAAAATGGCAGTAGAGGCCGCTGCCGTCATGGCATTGCGAAAATCACTGCGATAAGGTATATAAAGATTTTGATCACTGTGAGCCATAACAACTTTACTTAAGCCACGCATTTCGCCTCCGATAGCAAGACAGATGCGTTCGGGAAAGGTGTAGGAATAAAGCGAGATTGCATCTTTGCGCTGCGCACAAAGAAGCATGATATCTTTTTGATGAAGATAGGTTAAGGTATCTTCCATATCATCTGCGATAATGATATTAATATATTCACTTGCTCCGGCACTTGCTCTGGTAACGACATCGGCTGCCGTTGTCCAATTACGCAAAGGTACAAGAACACCATCACAGCCTGCGGCATATAAGGTTCGTAAAACATAGCCAAAATTAAAGGGATCTTCTACGCCTTCTACCAATGCCAGAAATACCTGCTTTTTATTAACAAGCTCTTCTAAATTTTGATACTTGCGTTGCCCACAATAGGCGATAATACCTCCATGCGTCTTTCCTGTAGCAAGAGCATCAATTTCTTCTCGTTTCATATAGGTGATATCTACTTGAGCTTCTTTTGCTTTATGCAAAATAAAAGCAGTATCCTTATCCTTCTTTTTGGCATCTACCAAAATCTTATGAACCTTGCGTTTCTTACCTAATAAAACTGCTTTTACACTGATATTTCCTTCGACAATACAGGTTTCCATAAACTTCCTCATTTCTTTTAACCATTATAATATAATTCTTTCAAATTACAAGGACTTTTCTTTTCTTCATGCGTCAAAAATGGTACACTAATACCAGTATGAACAGGAGGATGACTATGAAAGCAGCACTTGTGACGATGAATGTAAAAGCAGGACAATGCGCTGAAAATGTGCAATATATGAAACAGCAGATCAAGCGAGCAAAGGAAGATGGAGCTGATTTGATTGTATTTCCTCAAAATGCTGTCAGCGGTTATTTGTTAGGCGATGTCTGGTTAGATGAGGATTTTTGTCGGTATGCGGACAGTTTTAACGATGAATTGATTCGTGAAAGTGAGGATATTGCGATTGTTTGGGGGAATATCCGTTATCGTAATCGTCGACGATTTAATGCGGCTTTTTTTGCTTATCAGAAAAAGACGCATATGCGCGTGAAACAAAATGAGCTTTTGCCTTATATACAGGATGCCTTATATTTTGAAGAAAATCCGATAAATAGTGCGATAGAATATAAAGAGGATATGGTATTTGCGCTGAATTTTGGTGATGAGATTCAACTTGCGGATATGAATATCAATCTGGATGCGCGCCCTTATGATATGCAGAAGGCATATCATCCCCATGGAAATGTCATTTATGTCAATGCCTGTGGGATGCAAAATATGGATCACAGCGTCATGCTGATGGAAGGTGGAAGCTGTGTGCTTCGGAATGGAAAATGTCTTTATCAAGCGCCTTATTTTCAAGAAGATTATGCCTTGGTTGATCTTGCATCGCAGAAAGAAGATAAAGCAAAACCACGCTCTTTGTTAGCGGCATTAACCATGGGTATTCAACAATTTGATGCACAGGTTTTTGCAGGAAAGCTTCCTTGGATCGTTGGAATGAGCGGTGGTTTGGATTCCAGTGTCACAGCAGCATTGCTTGTTTATGCTTTAGGCAAACAACGTGTTTATGGTTATAATCTGGCTACCCGCCATAATCGCGATATTACGAAATCAAATGCCCGACAAGAAGCACAAGCTTTAGGGATTGCTTATCGCGAAGGGGCTATAGAAGCACTTGTTGAAGCGACAGAAACAACTTTACTGCAGGAATATGGTTACGATGTGAAACAATATCCTATCTTGGTAAAAGAAAATTTGCAGGCCAGAGCAAGAGGTTATTTATTAAATAGCTTTGCCGGTATGTTGGGAGGCGTTGTTGTGAATAATGCCAATAAGGTAGAAGTAGCGTTAGGATATTGTACTTTATATGGTGATAGCATCGGTGCATTATCTTTGATTGGAGATCTTACCAAGGTACAGTTGTTTGCCTTATCAAAAGAATTAAATGACGTATTCGCGAAAGAAGTTGTGCCACATGCGCTATTACCTGATGTGCAAGGAGATGCTATCACTTGGGAAATGCCTCCTAGTGCAGAATTAAAGGAAGATCAATTAGATCCTATGAAATGGTTCTATCATGATTATCTGGTGGAACATTTAGGAAAAGATATGAGTGTATCACAATACTTAAAACGCTATGAGGATAGGACGCTGGATGAGGAAGTTTGGCGATGGATCTGTTATTATGGACTAGACGATCCGAAAGCGTTTATTGAAGATTTAGAATGGTTTTTAACAACGAAAGAGCGCAATGCTTTTAAAGGATTGCAATTGCCTCCGGCTATTTGTGTCCATCATGATAATTTTACCAATCGTAAGCTGTCACAAATGCATAAAGATCAAAACTTGCTTGCTGCATTTAAACAGAAATATGGCGGCTAATCTTTCAAAAATTTAAGATTTCTTCACAAAGTTCTATGCTAAAATAAAAGGGATGGAGGGACTGTATGAAAATTAAAATAACACAAGAAATGCGTAAAAAGATGTGGATGGCCATTATTGTCATTGCGGCAGGTATTACCATTTTTTTCGCTTTCGATAAGTTTTCACTTTTATGGAACGGCATAAAAAGTATTTGTTCTTTAACAACACCTTTTATTCTGGGATTTGCAATTGCTTTTTTGTTAAATAAACCGATGGAATTTATAGAGCATAAGTTATTAGGAAAATTACCTCTGAAAAAAGAGCATCGGCGCAATATTGCGGCAATCCTGGCTGTCTTATTAGGTATTATCATTGTTGGGGCTTTCTTGGCAATGCTGATTCCGCAATTGATGGAGAGTATCTTATCTTTAGTAAAGGCTTTTCCTGGCTATATGGAAGATACACAGGATTTTATTAATGAATTTATTGAAGAAAATGGAATTGCGGCAGAGGAAATCACAAAGATGCTGTCACAAAATAATCTGCTGACCAGAATGACCGAGTTTGTCACGGATGCAGTACCGAAAATGTTAAAGTATACATATCAATTTGGTTCGACCTTATTGGACATCGTGTTAGGCATTATGTCTGGTTTGTATATGCTGATTGATAAGGAACGTTTAATGGGATATGCAAAACGTATTAATTATGCCTTATTCCCCATAGAAATAGCGGAATATTTGCATCGTATGACACTTGCCAGCGGGGATATTTTTAATAACTTCATCGTAGGAAAGGCAATTGATTCTTTGATTATCGGCATCTTGTGTTATATCGGTTCATTGATCTTTCAGTTCCCATACGCTTTATTATTGTCTGTATTCGTTGGTGTTACAAATATGATACCGGTATTCGGTCCATTCATTGGAGCTGTGCCGGGCATCGTGATCCTTTTTATCATTCATCCGATCACAGCTTTATATTTCGCTTTATTCATCTTCGTATTACAACAATTTGATGGCAATATTTTAGGACCTTTGATCTTAGGTGATAAACTTGGTTTACCAAGTATTGGAATCTTATTCTCGGTATGTGTAGGGGGAGGTTTATTTGGAATCATCGGTATGTTTATCGGAGTTCCTTGCTTTGCTGTTATCTATGCTGCCGTTCGCGAATTTGTGAATTATCGTTTAAAACAAAAAAAACTGTCTTTGGAACAACTAAGCTTTCAGGCCCAAAAGGAGGCTAAACAAAAAGAAGAGGAATTTGAAGAAATTATTCGTGATGATGAATAAAGAATACTTAAAAAGAACAGTCGCATAATGATCAAATAGATCTTGTCGGCTGTTCTTCTCTTTTGGCTTGTTGTGATGAAGTAGGTAAATCCTCATGGAATAATACGCCTTTATATTTAGGTAAAGAAAAGCGTTCTGCGAATAAATCACATTTACATAGTAACAAGTAATAGACAGGCAATCCATTGCCACATAAGGTTTCAAAATTAGCTTGTCCTTTAGCAAGGATGATATCTGCATCTTGAATGGCCTGAAAGGCTTGCTGACTGATATGATGAATATCCGTACCTGCCATGGCGATACCATTATCAATCACATGACAGATACTTTGTAGATGGACATCCTGCGCATCTCTCATCGTGGCATCGTTAAGGACTTCACCTCCGCGAACCATCGCGGTAATGCTTAGGTGAGGATAGTGAAATTGCAATTGTTCGATGAGTAATTTATCAAGCAGAATCTCACCACAATTATCACAAATATATAAAAGGCGCTGTGCTTTTGCTAAATCTTGTTTTAGTGCGGTATATTTCTGGGTATCCAGCAAATCTTCATCGGCCTTTGCTAATAGAGCTAAAAAGAAATTCGCATCAACTTCATCCAAAGCACCAAAGTCAATATAATTGCCAACTCTTGCCAATTGGATGGCATATGCAAGTGCATCTTCTTTGCACTGTATCTGTTTGCGGATATCCGCTTCCTTCGCACACATCATATCATTGTAATGCTTTTTGATGGCGGCATAGGGCAATACAGCATGTGGAAAGGTTTTAGCATATAAAGCATCAATTTGATTAGACAGCCAGGGCATGGTTTCTTCATCCTTGCTGTTTCCTAAGATATGCAAAACTTCTTTCATATAAGAAAGCTTCTTTTTTTCATCGCTTTCTTTTCGTATTTTTTCATCCTGTTTTTTAATTAAACAAGCAATACAGCGGGCATTCATTTCCATGCTCATCAACTCCTTTATAATTGTTTTGTAAATGTATATCCCTTTTTCTTATAGCCTTTTTGTTCATAAAAGGCATGTGCTTGCTGTCTGCATAAACCACTGCTGATGGCGATATCACTAGCCGCATGTGCTTTGGCACACGTTTGCGCATAGGCTAAAAGGCTACTTCCGATACCGGTATGCTGCTTGTCCTCGCGTACAGCCAGGGCAATTAATCTTGCGTATTGTCCTTTGGTTACATATGCATAAAGATATGCCAATCCTGCAAAGCCAAACACTTCACCATCTTTTTCAAAGACGATACTTTGATACTGATCGTTTTTTTCCATGGCTTTCAACTGGAACAAGACATCTTCTTCATTCATTGACCCATAACCCAATTCCTTCTGAATAAGCTGCGTAATGGCTTTTAGATCATTGGAAATATTAATAAAACGACATGGCATATGCATACCTCCTTAGTTCTATTATAAAGCTTTTAGAAAAAATAACCAAGGTTTGCTTTCCTTTGCTGCTTCAAATTGTATGAGACAGCAACAGTGCGTGTTATCGTTTTTTTGTAAGCTTCGCATGACGCTTAACCCAAATAAAAAAGGACGTAATGTCCTTTCTTAAGACGCTGGATTTAAGGCAGCAATACCACTTTCAAATAATTCATCACTCAATGTGAAGTTACAGCGTTTGCATTCTTGGATGATGTTCATGATATGATCGCTAACACGTTCGATATCCGTCATGATTTCAGAATAGATGACACAATCTTTCGCATTGATTTTCTCTTCATATAAACGTTCGATTTGTTTTTGACGATAATTTGCGGTTAACTCATCAATACGATCTTCAATACGTTCAATCTTTTCGTAACAATCATTTTGTGAATCTAAACGATAGGTAAACAAAAGAGCAAAGCTTTTTTCTAACAGTTCTTCAAGTTGTTTTATTTCATCCTTGATCCATTCACTGCTGCTTAGTTTATATTCGCTGCCATCTATGGCATATTGAATGATATTAATGGCATGATCGCCGATACGTTCAATGTCAGCAAAGCATTTATATAAAGCATTACAGGTGGTAGAATCGCTTTCGTTCATTTTTAAGGAACTGACCTTTGACATGTAGTTGGTGATTTCATAATTAATGAAATCTATGCGTTTTTCTCGTTTGTTGATTTTATCAAGTTTAAATGGTTCTCCATATAAAGCCTGCATACTTTCCTGCAAATTGGTTTCTGTCAGCTTTAACATGGCTAAGGCTTCTTTACGTAAGGAAGAAATCGCGATAGGGACACTACCGATGTTGTCTTCATCGATAAAAGTCAATGGAATGTTGTAGCCGGCATCTTCTATTTCCTCTGGTTTTATCGGCAGAATGAGTTGAGCCAGTTTTGCGAGCTTATTACCAAATGGCAACAATAATAAGGTGGTAACAATATTAAATGCGGTATGCGTATTGGCTATTTGAGCAGCTGGATTGGTAGTAATGGTTTCCATCCAACTTACAAACGGCACAAGATGAACAAAGATCAAAAAGACGATTGTTCCGATGATATTAAAGGATAAATGAATGATTGTGGTACGTTTGGCATTGCGGTTTGCGCCAAGAGATGCCAATACAGCGGTAATACAGGTACCGATATTTTGTCCAAAGATAATATAAATTGCTGAGCTTAAAGGTATCAGTCCACTGATTGCCAATGCTTGTAGGATACCAACTGATGCGCTGGAGCTTTGGATCAAGGCAGTAAAACCGGCACCTAACAGAATTGCTAAGACAGGATTGGAAATCGTTGTCATGGCATGAATGAACGCTTCGGATTGTTGTAAAGGAACCATTGCATTTTTCATCATATCCATACCGATAAAAAGAATCCCAAGTCCTGCCAGTATTTCCCCAAAAGCATTGACCTTTTTGTTTTTCATAAACGTAACCATCACAACACCGAGTATTGCCACCAAAGGGGCAATCTTACTGGCGTCTAAAGCAATTAATTGTCCGGTAATCGTCGTACCGATGTTGGCACCCATAATAATCCAGACAGCCTGATTTAATGTCATTAACTGTGAGTTCACAAAGCCGACAACCATAACTGTAGTTGCAGAAGAACTTTGAATGATGGCTGTAATGACAGCGCCAACGATAACGCCTAAGAAAGGGTTACTGGTGAGCTTTTCAAGTATTGCTTTCATGCGATCACCGGCAGCTTGTTCTAAACCGGCACTCATCATATGCATTCCATAAAGGAATAAAGCTAAACCGCCTAATAAGGCGAGTAAATTGTTAAAAGTCATGGAATTTTAACCTCCTGTTTACATCCAGTAAAAGTATAATGGACTTTTTAAGTTCCTACAATATAAGTATTGTTAAGAGTCTGTTAATTTTTCACAGGAAAATAAAAAAAAGCAAGAGAAGGTTTGTTTGCTGGTTGTTTAACAGGATGATAATCATATGATGATTAAAAAAATCAGCTATTGGTGAATTTTTGAATGATATTTGTAATCTAAAGCATATAAAAAAAGTAAATGGCTTCCTATTTTATCGATAAGATGGAAAATGTGCAAATTTTATAAGGAACAGCTTGTTCGGCAGTCAATTTGGATATCTTTTTTATGCATTTTTACTTATGAATCGCTTTTATTGTGTTCTTATTCGAATATTGCTCCATTTCCTTTTTTTATTCTATATCTGAAATGAAAAAAAGGTTGTTTTTTCATAATGAATTCTTATCAGCATTTTTCCCAAAAAAATAAAAATCGCTACAAATCGACTTTATTTATCTGCTCAGAATAATTAAAGTTAAAGCGGTCTTTGCCTTTCAACAAAGGGGGATTTATAGGATGGTCATAAAAACAAAGAAGATATTAATCAAAAAAGTTACCGATATTTTACATGATATTGGTATGCCTGCTCATATCAAGGGCTTTTATTATGTAAGAGATGCCATTATTCTAGTGTATCAAGATATCACAAGATTAAACCATATCATCAATGATGTATACGCACTCGTCGCAAAGCGTCATCATACATCGATTCAAAGTGTGGAGCGTACGATTCGTGTTGCCATTGAAATCACATGGTTGCGCGGTGATATGGATGAGATTATGTGCATCTTTCATAATACGGTTGACGGCCGTAAAGCACGTCCAACAAACAAGGAGTTCATAGCTCTTATCGTGGACTACTTGAACATCGAGCATATGTAGAACAACGAGGCAAAGACCAATAGCAGTATATCGAAATGGTGTACTGCTTTTTTTCGTAATTGTTTTCGGCATTACACCTTAGAATGGAAACGATTGTTCTGCACGTAATTTACATGAATTGCTAGAAGGAGTATGAATTTATTATAAATAATTTCTGATGTTTTACAAGGTTTTTGGAAAGGATCCTGATTTATGATAGTAGACTTCAAAGTTTCTTTCAATCTATGAAAGTTTGCGAATGAAAAGGAAAAAGAAAAGGAAACCCAGATAGACGTCGTCCTTCTGACTTTCCTTAACATTCTTTCAATTCTGAGGAAATGTTCTACATTGCCATGAACATATCGTCGTAAGTAGGGAATGGATAATGTTCACGGGATATTGATTCTTCAATATTGTCAATGACCGTTCGTAAAGCATCCATGGCAGGTAATACGACAGTATCCAGATATTTTGCTTTTGCACGGTTTTCCGGATGCTGTTCGCGATTTTCCATTTTTTCCTTTAATTCGTGATAATGTTCATCAAAATCATGCAATAATTGTAACAGGTGTTTGATCTTTCGCTGATAATAAGCATTTTCTATTCCTAGTGAATTCTGGGCATCACTATAAAATTTGATTTCTTTTACTAAAGCCGGCAGAATTTCTTTTTTAGAAATATTCAACAAGGTCAATACTTCTGCTTTCACTGATTTGCGGTATTCTTCTGTTAAAATATCGACACGGGCTTGTAATTCCAATTCATTATATACTTTGTTTCTTTCAAACATAGCAATGGCTTTCTCATCAATCAATGCTTGAATGGAATCAATATAATGTGCAATGTTTGGCAATCCTCGTTTATCAGCTTCTTTCAGCCATTCTTCGCTGTAACCATCTCCGCTAAATAAGATACGGTGATGCTTTTGTAAAATGTTGCGGCAGATGGTTAAGGATTTCTTGCGGATATCATCAATATATTTATAATTTTGCAATTCATCGGCTATCCGACTTAAAGAATCTGCGACAATGGTATTGAGAATGATGTTTGTCGTGGATGCGCTGCGGCTGCTGCCAACCATGCGGAATTCAAATTTATTGCCGGTGAAGGCAAATGGTGAAGTACGGTTACGATCACTGGTATCCTTTGGCACATAGGATAAATTGGCAATTGCATAAGGTTGTGTTTCTACTTCGTTCTTTAATTCATGTTCACCCTTGCGCAGCTTTTCTAAGATGATTTCTAATTCATCTCCCATACAGATGGATATAACTGCCGGAGGGGCTTCATCGGCACCTAAGCGATAATCATTGCCGTAGCAGCTAGCTGCCATACGTAATAATTCCGGATACGTATCAACAGCTTCAATAATGGCGCATACAAAGAGCAAAAAGCGAATATTTTCATGTGGGCGATCGCCGGGTTCTAACAGGTTTTGTCCATCATCAGTGACCAAAGACCAGTTATTGTGCTTACCGCTGCCATTCACACCTTGAAATGGTTTTTCATGCAACAGGCAGGCAAAGCCATGGCGATCAGCCTGTTTCTTTAAGACATCCATGATAATCAGATTCTGATCAATGGCGACATTGACATCAATAAATAAAGGGGCAATTTCAAATTGACATGGAGCTACTTCATTGTGCTCGGTTTTTGCATAGATTCCCAGTTTCCATAACTCTTTATCTACATCACTCATGAACGCCTGTACGCGCTCAGGAATCGAGCCAAAATAATGACCGCGGATATCCATACTTTTGGGCGGCATGGAGCCAAACAAGGTGCGTCCGGTATGCATAAGATCCATACGCTTTTGATATTGCTGTTTATCAATCAAAAAGTATTCCTGTTCTAAGCCAACCATGGCATTGACCCGTTTAATATCTTTATCTTTAAACAGATTAACGATGCGGGTAGCCTGTTTACTGATGGCTTCCGCACTCTTTAATAAGGGAGCTTTTTTATCTAAGGTTTCCCCATTATAAGATACAAAGATCGTCGGAATGCACAATACGTTATCTCTGATAAACGCAGGAGAGGTGCAGTCCCAATAGGTATAGCCGCGTGCCTCAAAGGTTGCCCGCAAGCCACCGCTTGGAAAACTAGAAGCATCACCTTCCCCTTTAATCAACGATTTTCCTGAGAAACGTGAAATGGGTTGATTATGATCTCCTGGTTCAATAAAGGAATCGTGTTTTTCTGCTGTTGAACCAGTCAAAGGCTGAAACCAATGTGTAAAATGGGTACAGCCTTTTTCCATGGCCCAGGTTTTCATCGCATGGGCAATCGCATCGGCTGTATTGCGATCTAAAGCATCTTCTTTGCGGGTAGCTGTTTTCCATTTTGTATAGATGGGATGAGGCAGACATTCCTTCATCACGCTTTCACTAAATAAATTGATACCGAAATCATCAAAAGGGTGTTTTTCTGTCATAGTTTGATCCTCCTATGTATTGATTTTACTTTATTTTTTTAAATATGTATAGTAGATTCAAAAAAATTAAGAAAATTCTCATTAATTTTCTAAAATAATGGTTCCTATTCAAAAAATAATCGCTGATTATATGAAAAAAATAAGATAAAAGGGGATATTAAGAAGATTTTCTAAAATAAACTGTATAGCCTTTTTTTTAAGTATCGCGAAATGCTATAGAAATGCTAGAAATATCGTTGCAGAGGAAGGAAGAAATATAACAAATAGTTAAAAAATTTCATAAAAAAGATGAAAAATCAAAAAAAACAGAGTACAATAAGAATAGAAACTGATGATGCGAAACCAAAGGTATAAGTGTGAAGGTGTTTTCATATACATGGTTGTATCCATCATCAAGAAAAGGAGGATCTACCAATGAACTTAAAAGGAACAAAGACGGAAAAAAACCTGAATGAAGCATTTGCCGGAGAATCCATGGCACGAAACAAATATACGTATTATGCTTCTAAGGCTAAGAAAGACGGCTATGTACAGATTGCCAATATTTTTGAACAGACGGCAAACAATGAAAAAGAACATGCGAAATTATGGTTTAAATTATTGCATGATGGTATGCCTGATACTGTGACGAATCTGAAAGATGCCGCTGCCGGTGAAAACTATGAGTGGACAGATATGTATGCTCGTATGGCAAAAGAAGCTCGTGAAGAAGGTTTCGATGATATCGCAGATACAATGGAAGGTGTTTTGGCAATTGAAAAAACACATGAACAACGTTATACGGCATTATTGAATAACATCGAAGATGGTACCGTTTTTGAAAAGAGTGAAGAAACGGTTTGGGAATGCTTAAACTGCGGTCATTTGCATACTGGTAAAACAGCACCAGAAGTATGCCCGGTTTGTAATCATCCACGCTCTTATTTTGAGGTACGTAACGAGAACTATTAGGAAATTTATCGAGGATATCCAGGCGGTATCCTCTTTTTTCTATCTGGTGTTTCCCTGTTTTTGGCAATATTTAGAAAAAACTCCTGTTATGAAACAGAGTGTGCTAAAATCATAGTAGCAATTTTTTTAAATATATATAAGGTAGTGTAGGATAAGGAACAGTACTTTCTATATGTTTAAGAGAAGTTTTTAAGCACATTTCCTTAAACCATAAACGATTTCTTATAAAAATTGTTTATGCAAGTGTTGTAAAAAATGTGGAAATGTGTAAAATGAATATGATACATCTTAAGCAAGAACATAAGAAATTCAAGCTAATTTCTAAGATAGATATTTAACGAAGGGAAAAGGTGTCAGAACAAGCTATGACGAACTTCATACATTCGCTGCTCAACTTTAAAAAAATGTCTCCTGCGCAAAAGATTGCCGCAAGTTTTTTATTGGTCATTCTTTGCGGGGCGTTATTGTTGACGTTGCCGATATCGACAAAAAATGGAAGCTTTTTTCATCCGCTGGATGCATTATTCACCGCAACCAGTGCAACTTGTGTTACAGGACTTTCCACGGTGACCGTTGCGGATACGTTTAATACATTTGGACAAATCGTTATTCTGCTTTTGATTCAGATCGGTGGTTTGGGATTGATGACCTTTATGGCTGTTTTCGTCTTGATTATTCGCAATCGTTTATCCATGAATGAAAAAATCGTCATGCGGGAAATGCTGAATCAGGATCATGTGGTCAATATGAAAAAATTCCTGCAAGATATTTTATATTATACCTTGTTTTTTGAATCTGTGGGGGCGATCTTGATTGCCTTTCGCATGATTCCACGTTTTGGTTTACTCGATGGCGGTTTTAAAGCCGTGTTTCTTTCTGTTTCGGCTTTCTGTAATGCCGGTTTTGACACCTTAGGATCAGTTAGTTTGCAACAGTATGTCCATGATCCGCTCATGTGTTTCACCATTATGGGACTTATCGTACTTGGCGGTATTGGTTTTGCCGTATGGTTTGATATCCGTGATAAGATCAAGCCTTTAGTAAAAAGACAAATTAGCTTTGAAAAGTTTAAACACTCTTTATCATTGCATACGAAAATTGTTATTTCGGTCAGTCTGACGCTGATCTTAGTGCCGGGATTGCTTATTTTACTGTTAGAATTTACTAATCCTCATACGCTTGGTGATTTCAATATCTTTGAAAAGACAATGACAGCGATGTTTGAATCCATCGCATTGCGTACAGCCGGTTTTACAACGATTCATTATGGTGGTTTACGACCTGCAACCGATCTTTTGATGATGGTCGTCATGTTCATTGGTGGTTCTCCCGGAGGTACCGCCGGTGGTATTAAAACGACGACGATTGCTGTTATCGTTATTTATATGTTAAGTGCCTTAAAGGGTCGTGAAAAGACGGTTGTCTTACGCAGAACGATTGGCAACAGTATTGTTATACGTGCGATGGGTATTTTCTTTATTAATCTGGTAACGCTGTTAACAGGTATCTTCTTATTAAATATTGTGGAAGGAAAACCTTTTATCTCACTCGCTTTTGAAGCGGTGAGCGCTATGGCGACCGTTGGTTCATCTTTAGGCATTACGGCTACTTTAGGAGTAGGTGGAAAACTGATCATCATTTTATTGATGTATGTGGGAAGAATTGGTATTTCGACACTGATCTTGTCACTTACCAGACCAAAACCTGGCCTTGATAAAAGTACAAAGGTTTCCTATCCTAATGGAAATATCATTGTTGGTTAAAAGGAGAAAAAAACTATGAAAAAATATACAGACAGACAATATGCCGTTTTAGGACTTGGTATTTTCGGCTCAACCGTTGCCAAAACATTAAGTCGTTATAATTGCGATGTTATCGCAGTAGACAGCGATATTAAATGTGTGAATCGTATGGCCGATATTGTCACACAGGCCATGCAGTGTGATATCACAGATATCGATCAGCTGCGAGCTGCCGGTATTCAGGATTGTGATGTGGCAATTGTCAGTATGGGGAATCATTTGGAAGAAAGTGTTATGGGAATCATCAATCTAAAAGAATTAGGTATTCCTTATATTGTTGCCAAGGCGAAAAATAAACGTTATATGCAAATATTTCTTGAATTGGGAGCTAATAAAGTGGTCCGTCCGGAAAAAGAAATGGGCGAACAGGTTGCGAAAAGTGTCTTAGGAAAAAATATCATTGATATTGTTGATTTAGACAGTGAATATAGTATTGTGGAAATACCGACACCGAAACAATGGGTAGGAAAATCATTGATTGAATTAGATCTGCGTCGTAAGTATGGTATTAACGTCGTAGGAATACGTGGCTATTTAGAAGAACATTTGAATGTATGTCCGGATGCCGAGTATCGCATAGAAGCACAGGATCATTTGGTTGTGATTTCTGATTGCAATACGTTAGATCGTTTTGATTTCTTAGATGAATTATAAAGTTTTATCAAGAACGTTATGGAAACCTAACATCGTCTCATGTGACGGTGTTTTTTTATATCCTTTTTCGCAATTAAAAAAGGCCTGATCAAAATACGATTGTCCTCGTGTTACTTGTTTACCTTTATCTCACTGACAAGATTTATTTGTTTTTTCATATACTATACAACAGGAGGAATGCGTATATGGTTGAAGTCAAAAGTATTACGGTAGGACAGTATCATTTCGCAGGTATTTATATCAATCTGCCTCAATATCCGATTCATTTTATCATTTCTACACATACGATCTTAGCACAGGATAATTTCTCCATGGACTATTTTGAACGTTTAAATCGTCCGGTAGCCGTACTTTTATGTCGCTATACCTTTGGCTTTGCCGGCATTTTAGATAGTGAGATTATGTCCATGAATCACATAGCGAAGGAAAAAGGCGTTACCATCGGCATGAAAGCGAAAGATGCGGTGATTCTTTGTGAAGAAGGTAAGGATCAAACGATATAAAAAAGGGAAACTTTTACTTCTTTTTATCGTTCTTCTATTGATCATTTTTCAAATGATAACAGCTTTTCACCATACCTTTGAACCTCAGCTACAGGCGATTGCCAAGCAGCATACCGGTTTTGCTATCAATAATATCGTGAAAGAGGTATTAAGTGATATGGAATATAAAAGTGAAGATCTATTGCGCGTGGAACGTAATAGCGCAAATCAGATTACAAGTGTAGAGTATGATTCGGCAAAACTAAATGCGCTATTGTACTCCGCTTTAAATACAATTGATGAATCATTATTGGCAGCGCAGGATGGAAAAAAAGACCCGACAACGAAAGAGGTCTTTTATGAAGATGGAATCTTATATGAAGTACCGATCGGTTATTTTACGAAAACTTATTTGTTTTATGATAAAGGACCGAAGGTTAAGATACGTATGAAGATGCTCAACGATGTCACCGGAGAAATCAAAACAGAGGCAAAGCCTTATGGTATCAATAATACGATGATTAAGATTTCTCTTGTCATTCATGTGGATGCGCAAGTCATCACGTTTTTAAGTGTGAGTGAATATAAGACGAAAATGGAACTTCCCATCGTCATTCAAGTGGTAAATGGAGACATACCGGAAATTACACCGTATGCGCTTACAAATAATTGATATTTTATTCACAAAATGTAAAAAAGTGTTGGATATCCAACATGTTTTATAAAAATAAGAGTGTTATCATAGAACTGGTTAAAAGAGAGCTGGTGCGATTATGAATGCCGAACAGACAAAATCCCTAACCTTCTACGGTCGTCAAGAATTTGCGATGATTCCTATTCTCCTTTATGTGATTTTAGGAGGAGCTATCATGATAGGATTTCAGTATTATTCTATGAAAGTGCTGATCTTTGCGGCCATCGTTTCCATCTTTATTGGTTATTTGTTTTGCCGTAAGAAAAAGGAATATTGGAATGCCATCGTACGAGGATTAGCACAGTATGGAAATGCTCGGCTCATTCTGATTTTTATGGTTATTGGTATCTTTTCTAAGGTGCTAGTGACAGGAGGCATCGGCGGTGGTTTTATCTGGGCCAGTTTGCATTTAGATTTGCATGGTGGTGCCTTTGTGGTCTTTTGTTTCCTTGGCTGCAGCATTATTTCAATGGGCGCAGGTGCACCGATTGCGGCGTTATTAGCGGTAGTACCGATCTTTTATCCAGCCGGTATTATGCTAGGGGCTCATCCTGCTGTTCTATTGGGGGCAATGATGAGTGGCATCTTCTTTGGCGATGCTTTATCCCCAAGTTCGCAGGTCATCCATACGACCATTGCTTCGCAACACGATGCCCATACCCAAAAGAGTGCGGATTTAATCGAAACGATGAAAGAACGTTTGCCTTATATCCTTTTCGCCGGTATTGTTTCCATGATTCTCTTTTATTTCTTAGGCAGTGATACAAGTGCGGTAGAGCATGTAGCAGAATTAAGCAAGCTTTCTAATCATTCAGGCTTATGGATGCTGCTGCCCATCGTTGTCTTATTGCTAATTTGTTTTAAGACAAGTGATTTATTCATGGGAGTGAGTGGCGGTATCCTTACCGGTATCGTCATTGGTTTAGCAACCGGCATTTTTCAAATGTCGGATATCTTCTTCATTGATACGACGACCCAACAGCTGCATGGGGTATTCTTCGATGGTATTACCAACGTAACGGATATCATCCTATCTACCATTTTGCTATATGGTTTGATTCAGATAGCAGTTGAAGGCGGCATGATGCAGAAATGTTGTGACTTTTTGCTAAGTCGTAAGATGATTCAAAAGCCGGCAGGAGCAGAAGGCATTATCGCAATCGGTGTAGGTGTGGTAAATGTCTTACTGGCAGGCTGCGTCTTACCTTCAATCATCATGTTTAAAGATGTGGCAGATACGGTCGGTCAAAAGGCCGAGATTCCTGCCAGTCGAAGAAGCATACTCTTAACTGCGATGGCAACCAATGTGACTGCCATTGTCCCAATCAATTCCGCCTTTGTCATGGGTGCCGTAACGGTCGTTGCGGAAATGACAGCGAAAAATCCAATGCTGCCGAATGTTACACCATGGCAAATCTTTATATCGTCATATTACTGTTTGTTGTTAACACTTGTCTGTATCGCCTGGGTCGTACTTGGTCTGGGCAGACATAGAGAAAAAGTGAAACATAGCTTGCATATGCAAAGGAGTGGTGAAAGATGAGTGAAATGTATGATGTTGTCATTATCGGTGGCGGCCCTGCCGGATTAGCAGCTGCTATCTATGCAGGCCGCGCACAGCGCAAGACATTGCTGATTGAAAAAGGCAGCTATGGTGGAAGAATCAATGACACCAGAGAGATTCGTAACTATCCGGGCACAATTTCTGATAGTGGTGCCGGATTGATGGAAAAATTCAAGGAACATGCACGCAGCTATGCAACAAATGAATTCAAACGTACAACGGTTACCGGCGTTGAAAAAGCAGCGGATGGAAGCTTTGTGATCCATACCAAACGTCGTGGAGATTTCTTAGCACAGTGCGTGTTATTAGATACCGGCACAAAACCAAGAATCTTAGGTATTCCCGGTGAAGTTGAATTTGCCGGACATGGTGTTGCCTATTGTGCAACCTGTGATGCAGAATTCTTTAAAGGCAAAGAAATTTATGTGTTGGGTGCCGGAGATCAGGCAATTGAAGAAGCCGATTATCTGACAAACTTTGCAAGTAAAGTTACCATTATCGTCTTACATGAAGAAGGACATCTTGATTGTAATGAAGTCGCAGCAGAAATCGCCTTCCATAATCCAAAGATTCACTTCGTTTGGAATTCTACCTTACAAGAAATTAAGGGGAAAGAGGAAGTAGAAAGTTTAGTCATCAAGAATGTTGTCACCAATGAAAGTAAGGAAGTAAAAGCCGATGGTATTTTCTTCTTTGTCGGTATGGTACCGCAAACGGAATTTGTAAAGGACTTGGTTGCCTGTGATAAGAAAGGGTATATCAAGGTAAATGAAAAGAAAGAAACCAATGTACCTGGTATTTATGCAATTGGGGATTGTACCCAAACTTTCTTACGACAGGTTGTAACTTCGGCCGCCGATGGTGCGATTGCGGCAACGGCCAGTGAGCGCTATGTGAAAGAAAAGAAACAGATTGATGCAATCCTAACACCAGACAGTGGTAAAGTAGCCTTTCTGTTCTACAATCCATATGATAGTGCTCAAATTGATGTTCTTACGAAGATGGAAGAAAAGCTTGGTGAAACTTATCATGTCATACGTCAGGATATCACACGCCAAAGCTTATTGTATGAACGCTTGCAAATGCACAATGTACCAGCAGCCGCTTATTATGAAAACGGCCAAGTAGAACGCATCGAAGAATCTTTATAAAGAAAATAGAAAAATGGCTCATACAGCGAAGAATGCTGATGAATAAAAGAAAGAATGGAGGAATGAGTTATGGGACAGCCAAGTGTTTTCCCTCATGGAGTTACTGTTTATGATCCAAAAAAATGTTGGAGTGGGTATACGATCGTACCGTTGATCAATGATGGTGTCTTGTTGTTTGATATGAATGGAAATGAAATCCGTCGTTGGAATATGCATGCCATGCCACCAAAATTATTACCAGGAGGTTATGTGATTGGCCTTTCCGGTTACCGTCATCCAGACTATGGTATGCAGGATGGTGTTAACCTGATTGAGATTGATTATGATGGAAATATCGTATGGGAATTTGATAAATTTGAAGAAATCAATGACCCGGGCAGAGATCATCGCTGGATGGCACGTCAACATCACGATTATCAAAGAGAAGGAAATCCTGTCGGCTATTATGTGCCAGGCATGGATGCCAAACCATTAGAAGGGAATACACTGATTCTCGTACATCAAACAGTGCATAATCCTAAAATCTCAGATAAAAAGCTATTGGATGACTGTATGATCGAAGTCGATTGGGAAGGTAATATCTTATGGAAATGGTCAATTACCGATCACTTTGATGAATTAGGCTTTGATGAAGCAGCCTTAAATATCCTTTCCAGAGATCCGAATATGCGTTCATCTGATGGCGGTGTCGGTGATTATTTGCATGTGAATTGCATGAGTTATCTTGGACCTAATAAATGGTACGATCAAGGAGATCAGCGCTTTAAACCAAACAATATCATCTTTGATTGCCGTGAAGCTAACATTTTAGCAATCTTAGATAAGGAAAGTGGTAAGATTGTTTGGCGCATCGGTCCTGATTTCAACGCAACACCGGAATTGAAAAAATTAGGTTGGATTATTGGACAACATCACTTCCACATGATTCCCAAAGGACTTCCTGGTGAAGGCAACTTGTTAGTATTTGACAATGGTGGTTGGGGCGGCTATGGCGTTCCTAATCCAGGCTCTAAAAACGGAACGAAAAATGCGCTGCGCGATTATAGCCGTGTATTAGAATTCAATCCAATCACATTGGAAGTTGTTTGGAAATTGACACCAAAAGAACTCGGTCATGCCATTCCTACCGATGCTAGTAAATTTTACAGTCCTTATGTATCCAGTGCCCAGCGTTTGCCAAATGGAAATACCCTAGTGACAGAAGGCAGCGATGGTCGTATAATAGAAGTAACGGCAGAGCATGAGATTGTTTGGGAATGGATTTCACCATATTATACACATAATGAAACCGGACCAAAGAATAATATGATCTATCGTGCATATCGTTATCCATATAGCTATGTACCACAAGAACCGACACCACAGGAAGTTGTGATTCCTAAAATTGATAATATTACCTATCGTGTACCAAATGCCGGTGTCTTTGGTGCTAAGAAGATTATTGATGTAGAGGGAACTTTACCTTATTATCAGGATGTAGCTCTTTGTGTTGCGACCGATGATGAAGAAGACATGAGCAAGCGTGAAAAAGTATTTAGCGTAGATACGGATTTATTTGAACCGGTAAACAGCTTTGCGGATTGGAATGAAAAAGTATTAAAGGTAAATGATAAACCAGTGCTTGTCTTGTTTGGTGCTGAACGTTGTGTTCATTGTAAAGCGTTACATCCGGTATTAGAGGAAGCTTTGCAGGATGAATTTAACAGTAGTTTCCATATCCGCTATGTCAATGTGGATGAAAATAAGGACATTGTGGATGCATGTCATGTACAGGGTATTCCTGTTGTGGCAATCTATCGTCATGGAAAAGAAGTACAACGCTTTAATGGAGAACGGGATTACGATGATGTCTGTGATTTCTTAGATCAGGCATTTGCATAAAACTACATGAGGCAGGAGGTAGACTTCCTTGGAAAACCGTATATCGCAACAGACACCTTTCGCATATCGCTGTTTACATCATCCCGTATATGGGAAGGCCTTTCGTTATCAGTGTTATAAAACAGCAGAAATCATTCATCCAACAGGAACACCGATTGAAGAATTTGGGATTGTGGTGGATGGTATCTTAAAGGCAAATCTGTATACCGTAAATGGCTGTGAATTGTGTAGTGCTTACTTTGAAGATTGTGATGTGTTTCCCGAATTTCTCTACTTCACTGGTAAAAAAGTATATACGTATACATTGGCAGCGGTTAAGAAAACAGAAGTTGCATGGATAGCGACTTCTGTTTTTGAGCGTATGTTACAGGATGATTCCGAAATGATGTATTCCTTTATGCTCTATATCTCAAAACGTGGATTAAAGAATCAGATGTTGCTAAATTGCTTGAATTATCAGACAATTCAAGAGCGTGTCGCGTATTGGCTGATTGGCATGAATAATCTTTCGCAAAATGAACACATTCCTTTGCCAAAGTCACAAACGATGTGGGCAAATACCTTGCGCGTTTCACGTTCTTCTCTGAACCAAGAAATCAAGCGTATGGAAGCTTTAGGATATTTTCGCATTGATGGACATAATCTGGTGTTATTAAATCAAAAAGCATTGGAAGATTTACTATAGCCATAAGAGGATATGCATGTAGGATAAACGATAATGAAAAAGCATAAAAAGAAACGATTGGTTCTTTTTATATGGTAAAGATGTTTTCCTATTATGAAATGTTTATGTGTAAAGGGATGGTATTGAAAAAGAAGATTACTAGCTATTGTTCAATTATACAATAGTTGCAACCTTCTTTTTTCTTTTTATTTATGATGAGCAAAGCTCTTTACAAGGATAGTGTTTTTATTTTTGAGCATCGATAAACTTACGGATATTGCTGGCATTGGCATATGCCTGATAGTCCTGCTCATCGGCAACAATCAAGGTTGGAGCTAACATGACCTTATATTGTTTTGTCAGCTTCTGATTCTCTTCAGCATCAATTTTTTCATAAGGAATGCCTGCTTGCTCTAACCATGTGGTAGCAATCTTGCAATTTGGACATGTCTTTGTGGTAAAGAGCATGACTTTTTTAGATTGTACCTCTGGTTTTTTCACTTCCTCATCTTTGTGAGGGGCGAACACATCTCTTCCTTTTAAGACGCTGTGGCCGATATCATATTCCTTACGTTCTTTATATTCCTGGGATTTACCTTCATTCCAGTTCTGGATTGGTCGATAGTACCCTGTGATACGGCTCCATACTTCGGTCTTAGCACCACAGTGAGGGCAAGTGTATTGTTCACCGGTGATGTAGCCATGGTTTGGACAGATGGAATACGTAGGGGATAAAGTATAATATGGCAGTTTGTAGTTTGCGGCAATGGTGCGTACCAAAGATGCAGCTGCTTTCCAATCTGGAAGTTTCTCGCCTAAGAAGGCATGAAATACTGTTCCTGATGTATATAATGTTTGCAATTCATCCTGTACATCCAAAGCATCAAAGATATCTTCCGTAAAGCCTACCGGCAAGTGTGAACTATTGGTATAGTAAGGGCTATTGCCTTCTTCTGTTGCGGTAATGATATCTGGATAATGTGCTTTATCATGTTTTGCAAGACGATAGGTCGTTGATTCAGCAGGTGTTGCTTCCAAGTTGTATAGATCACCATATTCTTCCTGATAGATCACCAGACGTTCACGCATATGATTTAAAACTTCTTTTGCGAATTCCTGTGTTTCTTTATGGGTCAGATCTTTTCGCAGCCAGTTGGCATTTAAGCCGACCTCATTCATACCAATCAAACCAATGGTTGAGAAATGGTTCTCAAAAGTGCCTAAATAACGTTTTGTATAAGGATACAGACCTTCATCTAATAATTTGGTTATAACCGTACGTTTTGTTTTCAAAGAACGTGCGCTGATATCCATTAAATGATCTAAGCGATTATAGAATTCTTCTTTGTTCTTAGCTAAATAGGCGATTCTAGGTAGGTTGATCGTTACAACACCAACAGAACCTGTGCTCTCTCCACTACCGAAGAATCCACCAGATTTTCTTCGTAATTCACGCAGATCCAGACGCAGACGGCAGCACATGCTACGTACATCGCTTGGTTCCATATCACTATTTACATAATTAGAGAAATAAGGAGTACCATACTTCGCTGTCATTTCAAATAATAAACGATTGTTTTCGGTATCTGACCAATCAAAATCAGAGGTGATAGAATAGGTTGGGATTGGATACTGGAAACCACGTCCGTTTGCATCACCTTCCAGCATGACTTCAATAAAGGCTTTATTGATCATGTCCATCTCTTTTTTACAATCCTTATATTTAAAGTCTACCTCTTTGCCGCCTATGATACAGTTCATTTCAGCCAGATCATTTGGAACGGTCCAGTCTAAGGTGACATTAGAGAAAGGTGCCTGTGTGCCCCAACGGCTAGGGGTATTAACACCATAAATGAAGGATTCCACACACTTCTTTACCTGATCATAATCAAGGTTATCAACTTTTACAAATGGCGCTAAATACGTATCAAAGGAAGAAAAGGCTTGTGCACCTGCCCATTCATTTTGCATGATGCCTAAAAAGTTTACCATCTGGTTACAAAGCGTTGCTAAATGAGAAGCCGGTTTTGAGGTAATCTTGCCAACCACACCGCCAAGACCTTCCTGAATCAATTGTTTTAATGACCAACCGGCACAATAACCGGTTAACATGCTTAAATCATGGATGTGCAGATCACCATTCTTGTGAGCATTAGCAATTTCATCATCGTAGATTTCAGAAAGCCAATAGTTAGCAGTAATGGCACCACTGTTATTTAAGATCAAACCGCCTACGGAATAGGTGACCGTCGAATTTTCTTTAACACGCCAATCGGTTGCTTTTACATAGCTGTCAACTAAGTCTTTATAATCTAAGATCGTCGAACGCATATTACGGATCTTTTCACGCTGTTTACGATACAGGATATAAGATTTTGCGACATCGGCATAATCTGCCTGAATCAATACATCCTCTACACTGTCCTGAATGTCTTCGACATGAATGCGTTCCTCTTTGATTTTTGGCTCAAAATCACTGGTGACGCGCAATGCCAACATATCAATAACACTTGGATGATATTGGCGCTGGACAGATTCAAATGCCTGGGTGATGGCTATGGTAATCTTGGCGATATCGAAATCGGTAACCTTTCCATCTCTTTTAATTACTTTGTACATAATTTTCTTCCTTTCCTTTACAAGCCTCTAAGCTGTGTATTTGCAATATATGGAATAACAGCTTCTTGTAACTGTTTCATGGTTTGGGCATCGTAAGCGTGTAGCCCTTTTTGAATTACTCGTTCACTATCGACGAAGCCTTGCAGATAATACGCTCTGGCATCCTTGAGCCATTTTCCGATTTCCTGCACATCGGCTAAGGTATGAAGCTCTTTTACAATTGTTGTCCGAAATTCATAAGGAATGTGATCTTCCATTAAATATGCGGCACTTTCTATGATCGGTGTCACATCAAAATTGTGAATGCCGGTTGTTTCAGGATAACGCTTTAGACAATTTTTAATGTCCATTGCGACATAGTCAATCAGTTTTTTCTCGACGAGTTCTTTTAAACGCTTTGGATAACTGCCGTTTGTATCTAGCTTTATTTGGTAACCTAATTCTTTGATGGTTCTTAAAAAAGATTCTAAGGTATCATTTAATAAAGGCTCACCACCGGTAATACAGACACCCTCTAAGACACTGCGGCGCTTTTTTAAAAAAGCGATAATATCTTTGGTAGGTATTTGCGAGGTATTCTCATTCAAGAAGACCAAATCGGCATTTTGACAAAACGGGCAGCGCATATTACAGCCACCGGTGAAAATCGTGCTTGCCATCTTCTGCGGATAATCCAACAGAGTCAATTTCTGCAAGCCAAAGAGCTTAATTTCTTTTTCATCTTCCATGGCATCATACTGCTTAGCTTTTTCAGTTAAAGCATCTAGCAAAGCTTCTGTATTCGCGCATTCGCTCGCACTCATGTCGCGAGTCAAGCGTTCCCACCATTCTCGTCGAATGAGATAAATCTTTGAAATGATGTCTTTTGTACGATCGGTTGTATAGAGCAAGCGCACTCTTTTATCTGTCGTACTGGCACAAGATCGAACATAGCCGGCATCCTCTAATTTACCAATACTTTTGGTAATGGTACCTTTATCAAAACATCCTCTCACTGCCAGTTCCTGCATGCTGATTCCTTCATTTTCATAAATCAGAATCAGAAAAGGAAGCTGTCCGGCATTGATATCATAATCACTTAACTGTTTATCATAATATTTTTGCCCACAACGATAAAGAATGGAAATATTCATTAATAAATAATTGTTGCTTTCCATGTCATCACTCCAAATGGTTGACTATTCAACTATTTGTATGATAACACAGCTTTTTTGTAACTTCAACCGTTTGGACCATGTAAATTATGAAAGTGTAGTAAACGTTTTCATTTGTAATACTATTATCGTTGGTTGTCTAATGTTATAATGATACACACTGTTTTTGTGTGTAAACCTGTGCTTTCTATCAGAATGTGCTATGATAATAGACAAAAGACGAAAGAAGGATAAAATCATGATGGGTGTGTTTTTAGCTGGGATGGGATTGTTGGTGTGCCTTGTGAGTTATCTGCAATTGCGATGGATACATCAACAAATACAAGGCTTTTTTTATCGGTGCCTGCAAGTGTTGTTAGTGAGTGGTGATGGTATTTTATTTTATCGCTTCAGCAATCAATTTTATCGTTTGCAGCAAGAATCTTTACGTGCATGGATCCTACTTATATCAACAATTGTGCTGGTATGGTTCATACTATTTGCCCTCATGCAGGGGATTGCCTTTTTGTTAGAAAAAAGAAGGGCTTATAAGTTATCTTTGCGATATATTCTAGGAGGATGTATTCTTTTTACTGCATTGTTTGTGTATATCGGTTATCGGCAGGCAGCACCGCTTGTCTTGCGTAGCTATAGTGTAACTGCGAAAATGAACATAGTGAAAGATCTGCAGTTTTATTTACTTAGTGATTTGCATTTAGGAAGTGGAGTGGACAAGCAACGTATGGATCAAATGTTTGCGATGTTAGAAAAGCAGCCAATGGATGCTTTGTTAGTGGCAGGAGATCTCTTTGACGAAGCAACGCCAATTACTGACTTACAGTATTTTTGTATGAAATGTCGTAATGCTTCCTTTCATGATAAAATTTATTATAGTCCCGGCAATCATGAATTGCTGAGTAAGAATCGTAAAGCATATGAAACCCTCTTGAAACAAAGTGGCATTCATATCCTGAAAGATGAAACAGCCTTCGTAGATCATCGGTTTTATGTGATTGGACGCAAGGACAAAAAGGAAAGACGTATGGAGCTTGCCACCTTTATAAAATCCTGTCAAGCAGACAAGCCAATTATCGTTATCGATCATCGACCATGCTTTGATGATGTCCATGCGATAGATTTACAAGTCAGCGGGCATACGCATCAGGGACAGATCTTTCCTAATACTCTCTTTACAAAGTTGGCATATCCTTATGATTATGGAACTTATCAAAAGCCATATCCGATGATTGTCAGCAGCGGAGCAGGTACTTGGGGCTTGCCAATACGTATAGGAACAACCTCTGAAATTGTTAAAATAACGCTTAAGGGGCAGTAGCTTAGGCAATGTTATTGAAATTTGCCCAAATGCCAAAGATTTTTGCTAGTGTTTTTTTAGCACAATCGCTATAATAGAACCACACAAAACGTAGAAAGGGGTATTCGATGTTAAAAGATAAGTTAATTGCATTGCGTAAAAAAAGTGGTTATAGTCAGCAAGAGCTAGCCGATTTGCTTTCTTTAACAAGACAAACCATATCGAACTGGGAAAATGGGCAAAGTGCACCGACTTTTGATAAAGCTATCGAATTAGCGGCTATCTATCATATTTCTTTAGACGATCTTGCGGATAACCAATTAGAGATACTAGCTCAAGAAAAAACAAAGAAGGATTTGCATGTGTTACAGGCTTTACAGGGAAAGACGGTTATTTTAGATTGTGAGGATTTTGATTACATGCTGAATTCCTATAACGAGAAAGCAAAGGTGCTGGAGGTTACGAAGGAATGGATACGAGTGGCTTATACAAGAGGAAAAAGCAATACTTTTTTCAAAAAAGAAACATTGATAAAACTTATTGATACAAGGGCTATCCATGGCTTTATGATCGTGGAGGAAGCAGCATGACAATATTTTTATTGCTAATCATCCTTGTGTTATTGTGCTATCTTATGAAAACAGTGACACATGGGGAAAAGGAAAAACAGACTGTAAAAGATCAACCATCATTAAATTATCAAGCCATATTGCCGCAATATCTTAAGAAGAATTGCTCGATCATCTTAAAAAAACCACTGGCATCACTAGATGCGATGTATAGCATTGAAGGTGTTTTATGTGATTTAGATGATGAATGGTTGTTAATAGAAACCATGACAAAACGAAAAACAATCGTGCGCATGCTGCGTATTGATACTATACAAAGTATCAAAGAAATCATAGATTAAACAAGAGTTGCACATAAAAAACAAGCGATGGCATGCCTATCTTACAGGAGGAAGTAGTATGATAAGAAAAATGGAAGCTATGGACCATGACGTTGTTATGGATATTTGGCTACATGGCAATCTAACAGCGCATTCCTTTCTATCACCTACCTATTGGAAAAAACAGTATGCGATGGTTTCTCAAGCCATACAAGAAGCAGAGGTATATGTATATGAGGAGAATGGTGCTGTTGTAGGGTTTGCCGGATTACAGGATACGTATGTTGCGGGTATCTTTGTAAATGAAGCAATGCAAAATAGGGGCATTGGAAAGAAGTTAATGGATGAATTAAAAAAACACAAAACAATTTTACAATTGCATGTATATGAAAAGAATGAAAAAGCATTGCGTTTTTATCAAAGGGAACACTTTGCTATTTTAGCAAAAGAAAACGATGCAGAAACGAATGCTCAGGTATATCACTTGATGTGGAAAGCATAAAAAAACCATGCAAGCATATGAAAAATGATGTTTGTCTGCATGGTATAGGAAGCATAAAGCAAACGACTTTATGCTTTTTTTTGAAATGGTAAAACATAAAAAAAGCCTTTTTGCAAAGGCTAGTTCGTATGTTGGTGGGGAAGGCGGGACTTGAACCCGCACGGGATTAACTCCCAACGGATTTTAAGTCCGTTGCGTCTGCCTATTTCGCCACTACCCCAAGTAATGGAGGTTCCGATCGGACTTGAACCGATGATCACAGAGTTGCAGTCTATTGCCTTACCACTTGGCTACGGAACCTTATATTTATTTTTGATTGCCCCACATCATCGGTGCTATAACATTATATAATAAAATACAAAAAATGCAAGCAGAAATTTAAAAAAAATTTAATTTTTTTCATGAGAAAATAAATAGATGTGCAAAAATAAATCCATAGCTCCTTTTATGATGGAGGAGTTATGGATGTTAGCAAGAACTAGTAGAGAAAGGCAACTTCCGTTTTTACCCAATCTTACTTTACCATCTGTATGTGAAAGATAAACTTATGAAAATTGATTATCTAATGGATAGCAGACGGTAGGATCAATATACAGATAATTTACATAATGATAGCGTATTTTTGGATGACCATCGTGAAATATCTTATAGAATGCATAATAATCACTGATATTCAAATCATCCTCTAGATAATCAGACGCATGAAAAATCATCGAGAGTTTTAATTGTTTGACTACCTTTGCGAAATAAGCGGTCATATGTTTTACATCAGAAAAGGTTTGTTCATTATAAGCGACTCCCATATCTTTTTGAATAGTATCCATATGTAAATACACGGTATTGGTGATGGAAAGCTCAAAGAATTGTTGAATCACTTCACGTATGCGATTGATCTCTTCTTGCTTATCGTATTGATTTAATGGCCGCAACTGTTGGGGGTTTTGCGAAAGCGGTAAGGTCAAAGATGTTGGAATAAGGTACATATCCATAGAATCATCTTCCTGCATACTGGCTACCATGATATAAGGAAGATGCTTTCCGGTGATGAGGATGTTCTGCGTATCTTTTGCGTGTACAGGTGTTAAGATAAATAAAAATAACACCATGAGAAAGACTGTATAAATTTTTTTCATAGGATTACCCTCCTTCTAAGGTTAGTATGTATGCTACGATGGTCTTCATGCAAAAGTAGATAAGGGATTTTTCTTATCACGAATCTCAATCTGAAGGCATTCGCTATGAGCTTGCTATTGCAACAATTGTTCTCTAGGAAGATCAAAAAAGCGTTTTCATTATTATGGATTGTTCAATTTATGTAAAATCATTGGAAGTAATATGAAGTAAAATTAAGAATTAAAAGGTTGATTTGTTCATTTTGTATGCTAAAATGAATATAACTTGAACAAAGGGAGGATGTGGAAAGATGAGGAAGGCAATCGTGGCATTGTTTTTAATAACGGCAATTCTGTTGCTGAGCATTCGTCAGGAAAGAGAAACCATCATTATTTATTCTTCCATGGAACAATTTCGTGGGGAAGAATTGCAAAAACAATTGAATGAACAATTTCCTGATCTGCATGCCATGGTGATGTATGTGCCAACCGCCAAAGCCGCAGCAAAAATCTATGTGGAAAAGGATCAAAGTGATGCCGATATCATCGTAGGATTGGAATCCAGCTATATGGAAAAAATCAAAGAGGAATTAGCGGATATCAAAGGTTATAGCAAATTATCTTATCTGCGTGAATTACAACCGGATAAATTTGATAATCGCTATGTAATCTGGGAACGTCAGGCAGGGGCTTTCATTATCAATACCGAAGTTTTAAAAAAACACCATCTTCCTATTCCGACAACATATGAACAGCTGTTAGATCGCAAATATTATAATCTTATCGCCATGCCCGATCCGAAATCCAGTGGTACCGGCTATTTCTTTTATAAGAATTTGGTGAATACCATGGGAGAAGCGAATGCCTTAGCATATATTGATAAACTGGAATATAATGTGAAGCAATTTAGTGAAAGTGGCAGTGGACCTATTAAATTATTAATACAGGGCGAAATTGGAATCGGTTTAGGGCTGACTTTTCAAGCAGTAAATCAGATCAATGAAGGTTCACCATTTCAAATTGTCTATCCGAAAGAAGGTTCTCCATATTCATTGACTGGCACTGGCATGATGAAACATAGCAGCAATGATGCCGATGTACAACGTGTATTTGATTTTATCATAAATGATTTTCTATTATATGATAAGGAACATTTCTCACCGGAGCAGATCTTGCAGCATCAAAAAAATACAATACCCAATTATCCGAAACATATTCCTTATGCGGATATGACGGGAATCGAAGATATACATGAAAAAGAAAGGTTGTTAGAAGTATGGAAGTACTAAAGGATGCAAAACTCATCGTTAAAGATCTATATAAAAACTTTGACGGAAAGGATATTTTAAAACATATCTCCTTTGCTGTAAAAGAAGGAGAATTCTTAAGTGTATTAGGACCAAGTGGCTGTGGAAAGACAACCTTATTGCGTATTCTGATTGGTTTGGAGAAACAAGATGATGGTGAAATCTTATTAGACGCTCAAGATATTTCACATTTAAAGCCAAGTGAACGTGGAATGGGCATCATTTTTCAAAACTATGCGTTATTCCCGAATATGAGTGTCTTGGAAAATGTGGAATATGCCTTAAAACTGCGTGCTGATTTGAAGCAAAACAGTCGTAAGATTGCTCTGTCCACCTTAGAGGCAATCGGTATGCTGGATCAGATTGATAAACGTCCTTCCCAATTATCCGGTGGGCAGCAACAGCGTGTAGCGATTGCCAGAACGCTTGCCTTAAATCCTAAGATTATATTATTGGATGAGCCTATCAGCGCATTGGATGTCAGCATGCGCGAGGTCATGAAAAAGGAATTAAAGGATATTCAGAAAAAATTTAACTCGACAATGATCTTTATTACCCATGAACAGGAAGAGGCCTTTTATTTATCCGATCGCATCATGGTCATGAGTGAAGGCAATATTGAACAAATCGATACACCGAGAAATATTTATGAACATCCGGCAAATGATTATATCAAAGATTTTGTCATTGCTCATTTAGATAGTAAGTTAGCATCGTTGTGTGTGTGCACAGGGAAGAATGTTTATGAAAAATAGAGGCTTTCGCGCAGGTAAGCTGTTGGTGCTCATCTTCTTATGTTTTTCTGTATTACTGCCTCTTTTCACTTTGTTTTTTCATATTGATGGAGAAGATATCAGTAAGGTCATCCACAGCCCGCAATTCGCGCCGATGTTGATAAATTCTTTGATAACGACGACACTGGCTACGATCTTTTCTGTTTCACTAGCCTTTGCTTTGGCCTGGTTCATGAATCGTACCAATCTTCGGTATCGTTCCATATTTACCGTTTTATTTACGTTACCGATGCTCATACCTTCCATCTCTCATGGCATGGGCTTGGTGTTATTATTTGGCGATAACGGACTCATTAGTAATCTTTTGCATATGAAGTTTTATTTATATGGATATAATGGCATTATCTTAGGTTCTATTTTATACTCCTTTCCTGTTGCTTTCCTCATGCTGTGTGATACCTTTCAATATGAGGATTATACGACCTATGAGGCGGCAACTGTTTTAGGACTAAGTAAGAAACAACAGTTTCTTACAATTACTTTGCCCAATGTGAAAGGCCCTTTGATCAGTGTGATTTTTTCTGTTTTTACCATGATCTTTACCGATTATGGAGTACCGCTGGTTGTTGGTGGGAAATCCATGACATTGCCGGTTTATATGTATCGAGAAGTAATCGGCTTGCTTGATTTTTCAAAAGGGGCCATCATTGGGATATTGCTGTTAATACCGGCCTTTATCGCCTTTATCATTGATTTTAAAAATGATAATAAAGGAAATAGTTCTACGGTTACAAGAAACTATGTCATAACACCTAATCGCAAACGTGATCGCATTGCCTATATTATCTGCATTGCCACGGTGGTGTTTATCTCTTTGCCGATTATCACCTTCGCCATTTTATCCTTTGTCAAACAATATCCTACCGATATGAGTTTTTCCTTGGATAATGTAGTACAGGCTTTTGATCTGGGAGTTCGCATGTATCTTAAAAATGCGTTAGCAATTGCCTTATTGACCAGTATCCTTGGTGTGTGCTTAACCTATTTTACGGCATTTATTACCGCCCGCAGCCATCATAGCTTTTCCAATATGGCGCTGCATCTGATTTCCATGATATCACTGGCCATTCCCGGTGTGGTTTTAGGTTTGAGCTATGTGCTGTTTTATAAAGGAAGCCTACTTTATGGAGGACTTTCCATTCTGGTACTCGTCAATATTACGCATTTTTTCGCCAATCCATACTTGCTTGCTTATAATTCCTTACAGCAGTTTCACAGCAATTTGGAAGATATCTCAGCAACGATGGGGATTTCTAAACTGCGAATGTTAAAAGATGTATATATTCCATGTACGCAAGCAACCATCATTGAAATGTTTTCTTATATCTTTGTGAATTGTATGGTTACCATATCGGCGGTGTCTTTTTTGGCAAATTTCCGTAATATGCCATTATCTTTGCTGATTCCACAATTTGATTCACAATCACTCATTGAAGCAACGGCTTTTATCTCTATTGTGATCTTAAGCGTGAATTTGGTAATGAAGCTGATTATTTATTTACTAAAGCGTTCCTTACAAAAAGAAAAGTAGTTTGCAAGAACAAAGGGAAATGCTATAATACGATTACATAAAGGAGAAACGGAATTATGACGCTAACATTAAATCAATTTGAATTACTTGTCTACATAGAACGTCATCAAAACACAAAGATCACACAGCGAGCATTGGCAAAACAGTTGGATGTATCACTGGGTGTTGTTAATAAAACACTGGCAGAGCTATTGGAAAGTGAAATGCTGCGCAGTATTCGCAATTCAGTGTATGATGTGACATTAAAAGGCTATGAAACCTTAGAACCTTACCGGGTGAAAAAAGCTATCTTCTTAGCTGCCGGCTTTGGCTCTCGTATGGTGCCTATCACTTTAAATACACCAAAACCATTAGTACTTGTTCATGGGAAACGCATCATTGAAACCTTATTGGATGCGGTCGTCGCAGCCGGTATTGAGGATATCACAATCGTACGAGGTTATTTAGGTGAGCAGTTTGATGTCTTGCTGCATAAATATCCGAAAATTAAATTTATTGAAAATCCATTGTATAATGAGACCAATAATATCTCCAGTGCGTATCTGATCAAGGATATGATGGAAGGTGCATATGTGTTGGAAAGTGATTTGCTATTATACAATCCGGAAATTATTCGCAAATATGAATATGCGACCAATTACTGTGGGATTAAAGTAGATGTTACCGATGATTGGTGTTTTCATACGAAAAAAGGATATATAACCAAATTGGGTGTCGGGGGAAAAGATTGTCATCAGATGGTCGGTATTTCTTATTGGAATAAGGAAGATGGCAAAACGATGGCTGAGGATATTGATACCGTATTTAGAATGCCGGGAGGTAAAGAAAAATATTGGGATGAGGTGGCTTTAGCGGAATGTCTGCATCATCATAAGGTTATGGTAAAACCGGTTCATCAGGAAGATATTGTGGAAATAGATACATTTAAAGAATTGAAACAAATTGATCCAATCTATAATGTATAGTAAAGTTTTTATGTGGCATATTGTTACTAGGTGAAACATATGAAGGAAAAAATCTATGAATTTGATGCCATTATCAAAAAAGTGGAAGATATAGATGGAGCGTATGTCGAGATTCCCTTTGATGTGAAAAAAGAATTCGGCAAAGGACGTGTGTATGTTCATGCATGGTTTGATGATGTACCTTATGATGGCAGTTTAGTTAAGATGAAGACTCCTTGCCATATTTTAGGGATACGCAAGGATATTCGTGCAATAATCAACAAACAGCCTTCAGATTCTGTGCATGTGAAATTGCAAGAGCGTGATCCTAAGGCAAAAAAACAGTAAATGATAAGAACTTGTGCTACACTATAGATGAGGAGTGATAATGATGAAAACAATAACAATAACGATTGAAGGCATGATGTGCCAACATTGTGAAACACGTGTTCAAAATGCTGTTATGGCACTAGACGGAGTGACTAGCTGTGAAGCAAGCGCAAAGAACAATCAGGCAGTCATTACCTTTGATGAAACGAAGGTTAAAGAAGAAAATATTAAAGAAACCATTGAAGAAGTTGGCTATGAAGTAAAATAGGTGCGTGAGAAATCACGCACCTTTTTCAATCTGGATGTCTTAAAATAGCTGGAAATGTTACTTAATAAAAATCATGCGTACGGTCATATCCATTACGTAACTGTAGGTCCAGATATAATTCAGCTAATACGCCTTCATAATAGGGATTGACAAACCAATTACCGATAATCAATAAACTGCCTAGAATACGCCAACCGATAAAGGATAGATCAAGTACAAACATATCAAATTTATGATGCATTGTCATATGCCGGGAGCGCGCAAAGGCTTCTTCACTGCTCAATGACGGATCTTCTGCCAACAGATATGGAATCATCTGATATTCATAGGATTTTATGATGCCAGGGATAACAAATAACAAGGTCCATAAGAAGATTTTGATATTTTTTAACAGCATAATCTTTACGACATTGAGATAATTATCTGAAAAAATTGAAAAGATAACGGATATACTTTGTGCTTCCTGTATATTTTGGAGAAAAAAGCGATTGACACCGCAACGTAAAGGATTGGCGATAAAGATACCGTACAGAATACCTATAATGCCAATAATAAAAACAATTAAAAATGCAAAGCCCAAAAAGTTGTTTAGCCAAATGGTATCAAAGATCGTCGCATCATGGAAAGTATAAGTTAAAGATCCAACGCCCAATGTGATACCATCCTTATAATCGGATACATGATGTGTTTGATTGGCAATAGAATCACTCATTCTGCCACATAATAACATGGCGATAAAGGAAACGAGAAACATCCTCCAATAGCTGCGCTGCATAACTGCCTTACAGCGGTCTTTTAATTCTTTTCGTGAAAACATAACATCACCCTTTCTCTATATATTAGCTAAAAGCCGGAATTCTATCTTTTGGTATCGTGAACCGCATGAAAACATTTTCTACCGTGTCTGAGAATTGAAAGCCTAATTTTTTCCAAAAGGCTTGCGCATCCTTGTTATGAAGATCTACCGGACAAGAAACTCTTGCTGCATTATATTCTTCTTGTAAGTAATGAATGCAGACTTTCGCCGCTTTTGTACCGAATCCTTGTTTCTGATAAGCATCCTCAATTAAGCAATTGATAATCTGATAGTTTTATCACCTACATACATGGAAACAAAGCCAATCATCGGATCATCCTCATAAATGGTAAATGGTATCATATCATGATAAAAGACATATGCTTCTGCCAATGAATGTGTTACCGTGTCAACAAAATTCGCATTTGCGACACTTGCTTTTAAAGCTAGACATCTTTCATGATTGGCTTCATTAATCGTTTGTAATCGTATCAATATACTCATCTTAATGCGATCTGATTTAGCAGTTACGTATGATTATTATAGCATATAAGTATTCATATAGGATAGGAAAAAGCAAACGTTGAGTGTTTCAGCGGAAAGAATGTAAAAGATAAGTAAAAGGATAAGAAAAGAAAGAAGAAAACATGATATAATACCTACATAAAAAAGCGAGGCGAAACTGATGAGGCTTGTACATGTATTTGTAGAACATCCGATATTACATTTAGACCATACGTTTACTTACCGTTGTTATGATGCCAATGTGAAACGTGGTGTCCGTGTTCAAGTGCCTTTTCATAAGACAAGCATCATTGGATTTGTCAGTAAAGTAGAAGAAGCAGATGAACAAACGCTTGCAAAATATCCTTATGAAATCAAAGAAATTACAAAGATTATAGATGCAGAACCATTGATCAATGAAGAACTGTTTACTTTGGCTGATTGGATGGGGAAAACATATATAGCTCCGCGTATCGCATGTTTTCAATGTATGCTGCCGGCAAAATTAAAACCAAGTTCAACACATGGCAAGATCAAGATGGAAACATGGGTACGGATTTGTAAAGAGCCGACACAAAAATTAACGGAAAAACAACAGGCTGCTTATGAACAGCTTGAGCGTCATGGCTGCATGCGGCGCAATACATTTTATCAAATGTTTAAATCCCCCGGTAAAAAATTGATTGCATATGGTATTGTCGAAAGCTATGAACAAGAAGCAAAGGCAAGCTTGCTGGAAAGTGAGCAGGATGAAGAAAAGACATTACAGCCGGATCAAAAAAAGGCTATGCAAAAGCTTTTACATGCAACCCAGGTCGTATCCTTACTACATGGTGTGACAGGAAGTGGGAAAACCGAGGTTTTTTTACAACTTGCCAAAAAAGTGTTAGAAACAGGACGACAGGTAGTGTTGTTGGTCCCTGAAATTGCATTGACTCCCCAAATGGTACAACGGGTAAAAGCACGTTTCGGGAAAGCAGTAGCTATTTATCATTCCGCATTAAATGCCCAAGAAAAGTATGAACAGTATCAATTGGTAAAAGAGCATAAAGTACAAATTGTCGTTGGTACACGCAGTGCTATTTTTATGCCATTTGATCATTTGGGATTGATTATTTTAGATGAAGAGCATGATACCAGTTATAAACAGGATGCAACACCACGCTATCATTGCCGTGATATTGCTGTATGGCGTGCAAAGTATCATCATGCGAAAGTCGTGTTGGCGAGTGCAACACCGTCTTTAGAAACATATGCCAGAGCTCATAAAGGTATTTATCAGCTAGTAGAAATGCCAAAACGCATCAATGCCCGTTTCCCTGAAATGCAATTGGTAGAAATGCGCAAAGCTGTAGGGAATTCAGAAAGCTATTTACTATCAAATGACTTATTGGATGCCATTTATGAGCGTCTGCAAAAGAAAGAACAGATTGTCTTATTATTAAATCGCCGTGGTTATACGCCAATCTTACGCTGCATTTCCTGTGGATTTGTTCAAATGTGTCCCCATTGTGATGTGGCAATGTCGTATCATAAAGAAGAACAGGTACTAAAATGTCATACATGCGGACACACGATGTCAGTACCCGCCTATTGTCCTACATGTGGTAAAGCCAGTTGGCGGTATTTAGGTATAGGTACACAAAAGTTGGAAGAATTTGTCCAGATCAAATTCCCACAGGCTCGTATTTTGCGCATGGATGCAGATACTACCGGAAAAAAACATGCCCATGAAGACATTTTGAAATCCTTTGGGAATCATGAGGCAGATATTCTTTTAGGAACGCAGATGATTGCAAAAGGATTAGATTTTGACAATGTTACATTGGTTGGCATTGTGAATGGCGATGCTATGCTGAATCGAAGTGATTATCGCAGCGGAGAACTGACATATGATTTATTAGAACAGGCAAGTGGCAGAAGTGGGCGTGGTGATAAAGCAGGAAAAGTCATCCTGCAAGTATATGATACGCAACACTATGCTATACAAAGTGCCCTTCATCATGATTATCTGATGTTTTTTAAGCATGAGATGCGTTATCGTCACTTAGCCGGATATCCGCCGTATCGTTATTTGGTATCTTTGGTTTTTTCTCATAAAACAAAAGAAATGGTGGAAAAGGATGTGAAAGCAGCCATGCAGATTTTAGAAAAGAAAGAAAACGGTAAGATTTTAGGTCCGGCTTCTTTAAATAAGCTACGTGACGAATATCGCATGCGGATCCTCTTAAAAGGAAAGGATCAAGCATTATTAAATCATTATGCATGGGATGTCTATCAGGACCATATAACAAAAAAAGCTAGAACACGATTGGATATTGATGTATCACCGGTGGTACTGGAGTAAAATATGAAAAAAGAACTTTTAAAAACAGTGTTGCCCTATGGTATTGCAATTGTATTATTGCTTATTGGCAGCCTTTATGATTATCAGATTACCAATGCTTTGCATGGCCGATTACCCTATAGTGGTGTTTTCTTTGAACGATTGATTTTAATTCCTTTGCAATCTATGGTCATCGTAACCTTTGCGATGTTGTATCTCGTAAAACGAAAATATAGATATCTTTTTTGTGCTATGATTGCCTCTATTTACGTCGTACAGGATGCCTTACATTACTGGATGCGCATAGACGCTCTATGGTTATATGGCATTCTTCTTATATTGGCAGTTCTCTATCTTTTCACAATCTTGCTTTTATTATCACAAATGGATCAACATTTATTGCAACAGCGGCTGCCTTTCTTTATCTTTTTTACTTGTGTGATGTTAAGTGTCGCAGTATGTACAACCATCATAAAGCATTTTTGGGGCAGAATTCGCTATCGTGATTTAACAAATGCACAGGATTTTATAAAATGGTATCTCCCACAAGGTGTTACCGGAAATCGCTCTTTTCCCAGTGGTCATACGAGCGGATTTACCAGCATCCTGTGTTTCTTAGAGTGGCGGAAAAACCGTTATGAAAAACCATCAATCGTGCGTACGATCATCATTTGGATGTTAATTATATACATGCCTATCTCACGTATGGCCATGGGGGCTCATTTTTTAAGTGATACTGCTGTCGGCTTTCTTATGACCTATAGCTGGTATTTGTTTTATCGAAGATATTATCGAAGGAGAGAAGTATTATGAATGCTAGAATGTTTGCTTATACAGCGCTTTGTCAGATCTGTATCCATAAAACCTATAGTAACCTTTATTTACGTAAAGAATTAGATAAGGCTGAACAAAAGGATAAAGGACTCATCACGACTATCGTATATGGAACCTTACAAAACTATCGCTTATGTCGCTATCAATGGGAAGATCTGGTACAGAAATTACCAAAAGCAGAAACAGCAGTCTTATTGGATATGAGCGCATATCAGTTGTTTTATATGGATAAACTGCCGGCATATGCCATCATCAATGAAGCTGTAGAGATAGCCAAAAAACATGGTGGTAAAAAACAGGGAGCATTAGTAAATGCCGTTTTACATAAGATCATGCAGCGAGGGCAAAGAGAATTGCCAAAGGATACGCTACAAAAGTTGGCAATAAAAACTTCACATCCGGATTGGCTCATCAATATGTGGAAGGCGCAATACGGAGAGGAAACTTGCCGCGCTATCTGTGAAAGTAATATGGAAACGCGTAAACAGTGCGCCAGAGTGAATCTCATGCGTATGAGTCGTGAAGAATTCCTAGCACAGGACAATTCATTTACGGCTGGACAATTAGCTTCTTCTGTATATTATCAAGGAACCTCTTTAGCCCATACTTCCTGGTATGAAGATGGTATGTTGTCCATACAGGATGAAGCCAGTCAACTGGTTGCTTATTGTGTAGATCCTCAGCCTAAGGAGCGCATCTTGGATGTATGTGCAGCACCGGGGACAAAGTCTACACATATGGCGGAATTGATGCAGGATGAAGGAGAAATCATCTGTGGTGATATTCATGAACATCGTGTGGAACTGATTCAACAAGGTGCAGATCGTTTACAGCTGCATAGCATTCATCCTGTTGTCATGGATGCGACGAAATTACAAGGATTACAGGAAGCTAGTTTTGATCGTGTGTTATGTGATGTACCTTGCAGCGGCTATGGGGTTTTAGCAAGAAAAAGCGATATCAAGTATCATATGCAGAGTGAGGATATGGATACATTGATTCCTTTACAAGCAGCTATTTTAGAAAAAGCAAGCACAATGGTGAAACAAGGCGGTATCCTTGTTTATTCTACCTGTACTTTAAATAAAAAAGAGAATGAGAAACAGGTGGAAACGTTCTTAAAGAAACATGAGGAGTTTACCTTAGTATCACAGAGAACGATATTTCCTTTTGAGTTTGGCAGTGATGGCTTTTATATTGCGAAGATGGAGAAGAAAGCTTAATTAAGATAGAGGGATTGATTATGAGAATCAAAGATAAGTGGGTAGAATAGAAAAGATTATTTTATGATTTTGTAGATGAGTATAATACGTAATTGGCATAGATTACGCAATTAATAGGATTTAAAAACCATAAAATGTGAGAGATGAGCATGCCGATCTTTCACCTTTTTGTGTTACATAGATAGTTAAGTGCTTGATATTTTACATTATATTTGGAATCTTTTTCATTGCGTAATAAAATGTTTCAGAGTATAATTCTAAATAACGAGGTGAACATGATGCTAGAAATAAAAGTGTTAGAAAAGGTTCTGGAAACGGCTCTGAAAACCGGAGGCGATTTTGCGGAAATCTTTGAAGAAAAAAATTATCGTAATTCTATTTCCATGCTGAATGGAAAGGTTGAAGATGTTAACAGTGGAATACGCAGAGGGATTGGTTTGCGTATCTATCATGGGTTAGAATCGGTATATGCGTATACCAATGATCTAAGTGAAGAAAATTTGATAAAAACAGCGAAGCAGTTATCTGCCGCTATTGATGATCAACAAGTCATTGAACATGTCAAACTTCAGGAAGTAACCTATGAGAATGCGCATCCGGTTACGTTATATCCAAAGACATTTCCAATGGAAAAGAAAGTCGCATTGCTGAAGCGTGCTAATGATGCTGCCATGGCATACGATACACATATTCAAAAAGCCATGTCATTTTTAATGGATGAAGAACAGCATGTTGCAATTGCCAATAGCGAAGGTCGCTACATTCAAGATACGCGTGTGCATACCCGTTTAGGAGTTACCGTAATTGCAGAAGACGGCGATTTGCATGAAACCGGAAGCTGTGCGCCAGGTTCTAGCAAGGGCATGGAATTTTATGAAGAAGCACTTCCGGAAGAAACAGGGAAAGAAGCAGCTAGAGCAGCAATGCAGATGCTTTATGCAGATGATTGTCCTAGTGGCACAATGCCTGTCGTGATTGAAAACGGCTTTGGCGGCGTTATTTTCCATGAAGCGTGCGGGCATGCTTTAGAGGCTGCAGCAGTTGCGAAAGGTCAGTCTGTATTCTGTGGTAAATTAGGACAGAAAATAGCAAGTGAGTGTGTTACGGCAGTCGATGATGGAACGATACCAAATGCATGGGGTTCTGAAAACATTGATGATGAAGGAAACTTCCAACAGCGCCGTGTATTAATTGAAAATGGTATTTTAAAGAGTTATATGATCGATAGACTCAATGGTCGCAGAATGGGTATGGAAAGTACCGGCAGTTCTCGTCGAGAATCTTATAAATATGAAACAACTTCCCGTATGTCAAATACTTTTATTACAGAGGGAAATAATACGTTGGAAGATATGATTGCAGGTATTTCTTATGGCTTATATGCAAAATCCTTAGGTGGAGGAAGTGTAGATCCAAGTACCGGAGATTTTAACTTCTCAGTACGTGAAGGCTATTTGATCAAAGACGGTAAAATCAGTAAACCGGTGAAAGGTGCTACTTTGATTGGTAATGGTGCTGATGTCTTGATGAAAATAGATATGGTAGGGAAAAATGTATTGCGTGCACCTGGTATGTGTGGGGCAAGCAGCGGTTCTATTCCTACTGATGTAGGACAACCGCCATTACGAGTAAGTGCGATGATTGTCGGTGGTAAGGAAGGAGGAAGTGCAAATGAATAAGCAGTTATGGATGGATGCGGCAAAAAAAGCCGGATTAGAACAATTTGAAATCTATGAACAGCGACACACTTCAACTTCTATTAATGTTTATGAACAAAAGGTAGATTCTTTTAGTATCAGTGATTGTGATGGGATTGCCATGCGTGGAGTTTATCAAGGGAAAATGGGAAACTGTTTCTTAGAAGAAGTAGATGATGCGCAGATAGACGATGTATTAAATCAGATTAAACAAAATGCTTCGATTATTACTGCGGAAGATAAAGTAATGATCTTAGCACCAGCAGAAAGTTATCCAACAATACAAAAGCATAAAAACACATTATTAGAAACAGAAAACAGTTTAAAGATCCAGAAACTTAAAGAACTGGAAGAAACAGTAAAACAAATGGATTCACGAATTGCACAAGTCATGACAACCACCTATGAAGAAAGTGTTGCAGTACGCAGTATTGTAAATACAAAAGGTATGGATCTTTGTGACAGTGACAGTTGTTCCATAGTTTACGTGGAAGTATTGGCAAAGGACGGCGAAGATACAAAGAGTGCTTTTGATTGGCTGTATATAAAAGATCTGGAAGCCTTGGATATACCTGCTTTTGCGCATAAATTATGTGATAAGGTCATCAATAAGCTTCATGCGGATACGATAGAAAGCGGCAATTATCCATTATTGATGGAAAAAAGTGCTATGACCTCATTGTTTAGTGCTTTAGCAGGTTTGTTTGATGGCGAAAATGCCTTTAAGGGTATTTCTATTTTGAAAGATAAACTTAATGAAGCTATCTTTGATGCAAAGATTAGTGTAATTGATGATCCTTTGATGGAGGATGGCATAAATTCAGCATCCTTTGATGATGAAGGTACAGCATGCTATACGAAAACAGTCGTTGATAAGGGAATATTAAAAACGTATCTGCATAATAGCAAATCAGCAGAATTGATGCAGACAACTTCTACCGGCAATGGCTTTAAAGGTGGCTATGGCGGACCAGTTGGTATTTCACCAACAAACTTTTATATCAAAAATGGTATGGCAAGCTATGAAGAAATGATTAAAACGATGAAAAAAGGTGTTATTGTCACCAATCTGAATGGTCTGCATGCTGGATTAAATCCAGTATCAACAGAGTTTTCGTTACAATCCGAAGGTTTTTATGTAGAAGATGGTGTCATTGTGAAACCAATTAACCTATTCACGATATCCGGCAATTTCTTAGATATGATGAAGCATATTAAAATGGTTGGCAACGACTGCAAGATGGGAATGAGCGGTGTCGGTACACCAAGTATTTTATTTGAAACCATTGCTGTAAGTGGTAAATAATTAGAGAGAAGAGTTTTCCAAAACAGGTAAACTCTTTTTTTGAATTGTTAAGTTTAAATAAGTAATATTCAAAAAGTGTTGTTTTTATTTTTTCATCTATTATTCTTGTGCCACCTGCATAAACAAATCTTTCTGTTCATTCAGCTTCTTAAAGAAAATCTTAAAACTTCCTGAAAATCCATTCAATCTAATAGGTAGGATGGTCAATTCTATGGTAAAATAAAAGGCGGTTGGTGATAACATGAAGAGTTTATATGATTTTAACTATGAGCAAATGGCAGAATTGGCACTTTCTCATGAATGGAAGAAATTTCGCGGACACCAGATTTTTCAATGGCTGTATCGCAAACGGGTAACCTCTATTGATGAAATGAGTGATTTGTCAAAGGAAACAAGAGAAATCCTAAAAGCAAACTATGCTTTGAAGCCATTGACTTTAAAAGATAAACAAGTATCCAGTGATGGTACAACAAAATATTTATTTGCCTTGGAAGATGGCTCCTTGATCGAAAGCGTCTTAATGCAGTTTGATTATGGAAAAAGCATCTGTGTAACAAGCCAAGTTGGTTGTAATATGTCCTGTGCGTTTTGTGCCAGTGGTTTAACGAAGAAAAAACGTAATCTTACCAGTGGTGAAATGGTTGCACAGGTGATGTATGTACAACAGGATTTGGATAAACAGGAAGAGCGTTTAAGCCATATCGTTGTTATGGGTACCGGAGAGCCATTTGATAATTATGAAAATGTGATGAATTTTTTAAGTACGGTGAATCATGATCGTGGCTTAGGTATCGGGGCAAGACATATTACGATTTCGACTTGCGGTGTCGTTCCTAAGATCTATGAATTTTCAAAGGAACATACCCAGTATAACTTAGCGATTTCTTTGCATGCGTCTAACAATACGCTGCGTGATGAGCTGATGCCGATCAATCACGCCTATCCTTTGGAAGAACTCATGAAGGCAATTCGTCAGTATGCAGCAGAAAACAATCGACGTTTAACGTTTGAGTATATCTTATTAAGAGGTGTCAATGATCAAAAAGAGCATGTGAAACAGTTGGCAAAACTATTGCGTGGTTTAAATGCTTATGTAAATTTGATTCCTTACAATGCAGTGGATGAGAAAGGTTTTCAAGGTGTTGATCATGCCCATGCAATGGTCTTTTATGATGCCCTCATGAAAGAAGGGATTCGCTGTACGATTCGTAAGGAGCATGGAGCGGATATTGATGCGGCATGCGGACAGTTAAGAGTGAAGCATTTACGCAAAGAAGCAAAAGAAAGGCAGGGAAACTAGCTTGAAGTATTATGGAAAGAGTCATATCGGCTTACGTCGTAAAAATAATCAGGACAGTATCTGTCTGGCAGAAAATCAACAGCATGCTTTATTAGCCGTTGTCTGTGATGGCATTGGCGGAGGTAAAGCCGGTGATGTGGCGTCCGCATTGGCCGCAGAACATATGAAAAAAAGCTTTGAACAAGCAGTATTATGCCATAAAAATGATGTAGAAGTAAAACAATGGCTGAAAGGTGTCATTCAGGAAGCAAACGATTTGATTTTTACGCAGGCAACCAGACGAGAAGAACAGCGCGGTATGGGAACAACCATGGTTGGTATCTTGCATTGTCCGGATGCGACCTATGTGTTTAATGTCGGGGACTCTCGTACCTATGGGTTATATGAAGATGATTTTTTATGTTTGACAGAAGATCATTCCTATGTGGCTGATTTATTAAAACGCGGTGAAGTGAGTGAAGAAGAAGCGAAGCATCATCCTAATCGCAATGTGCTGACAAATGCTTTGGGTATTTGGGATAGTGTAAAGGTTGATATCAATAAGGTCAAAGAAGATTATAAGATGCTATTAGTGTGCAGTGATGGTCTTCATGGCTATGTAAGTGAAGAATTAATCCGCCATATCATGGAAAGTGATTGTGCATTACAGGCAAAGGTAGATTTATTAATTCAAGCGGCATTAGATGCCGGTGGTTATGATAATGTTAGTGTCATCCTTGTGGATAAGGAGGATGCAGCAGATGAATAGAATGCAAAAAATGATAGCAGAACGCTATATCATCAAAGACAGTATCGGAGAAGGCGGCATGGCAGATGTGTATCTGGCTGAGGATACGATCTTGAATCGTGAGGTTGCCATCAAGGTGCTGCGTGGAGAATTAAGCAAAGATCCAGTCACGTTATTGCGCTTTCAGCGTGAGGCAAGTGCGGTCAGTAAGCTTTCGCATCCCAATGTCGTTGATGTCTATGATGTAGGAGAATATGATGGGCATCATTATATTGTCATGGAGTATGTCAGAGGAAGAACCTTAAAACAGTTGATCAGTCAGCGTGGAGCCTTGCATAAGGAAGAGGCTGTTGATATCATGATTCAATTAACCAGTGCGGTACAGCATGCGCATGAGCATAACATCATCCATCGTGATATCAAACCGCAAAACGTCTTAGTGAAGGATGATGGAACAATCAAGATTACGGATTTTGGTATTGCGCTAGCACATGATTCAGTACAGTTGACCCAAAGTGATGCAGTACTGGGCAGTGCGCATTACTTAGCACCGGAAACTACCAGAGGGGAAACACCTACGAATCAGGTTGATATTTATGCTTTAGGAATTGTTTTCTACGAATTGTTGACAGGCAGCGTACCTTTCCGCGGTGATAATCCGGTACAGATCGCCATGAAACACCTACGTGAGGAAGTACCTAGTGTATGTGAATTTAATCCTACCCTTCCTCAATCAATTGAAAATATCATTATCCATGCGACGGTAAAAAACCGCAAATTGCGTTATCAAAGCACCAAAGAAATGTTATATGATTTAGAACATTGTTTAGATGCATCAAATGCGCATGTAAAAAAGCTCAGCTTTGCGCAGGAACAAGATCCTACCCTGATCATGAAGGAACAAAAAAAGGTGACTCAGCATAAACCGCGACAAGCAAAAGTGATGGAAATACCGGATGAAGATGACCATCCGCAAAAAGCGGAACAGCAAAAAACAAAGAAGAAAAAGCACAAAACACCACTCATAATTGGCATTTGTATCGCTATTGGAGCACTTGTGGCTTTCATGATTTTCACTAATATCATGTCGCCGAAAGAAGCGGCCATTCCAGAAGTTATTGATCTTGCGAAAGATGAAGCTATCACCAAATTAAGTGAAGCAGGTTTTGCTAAGGATAAGATCAAAATCGAAGAAAAATTAACCGATGATAAAAGTTCTGGTACGGTAGTGGATATTTATCCGAAAGCGGGCAGTAAGTATAAAACCAGTGATCCAATTACGTTAACGATTTCAAAAGGTATGTATTATATCGTCGAAGATTACAAAAACCGTCCGTATGAAGATGTGAAAAAGGAATTAGAAGAATATGCACCTAAGGTGAAGCTCATTGTTAAAGAAAAAGAGAATGCAGAGTATAAACCAGGGTACATTATCGAACAAAGCGGTTTAAATATTGGCGAAAAGCTGGATCCACAGCAACCTTGTGAATTATATGTAACGGTAACAAAACGCGTGGAATTCACGATTCAGCTGAATGGTAAAACAGTGGAAGAAGCACAGAACATCTTAGGGGAAAAAGGAATCATCCCGGTATTGGTACAAATGGATAAACCAGAGGATGATGAAGATGTTGAGGAAGGAGTTGTGGTCAAGAGTGATCCTGTCGAAGGCAGTTGGTACATACAGGAAGGCTCTAATACGATCACATTGTACTACTATTGATGGAAACAGGAAGAATTATTAAAATCATTTCAAATCAGTACGAGGTATTAAATGAACAGGGTGAACATTTAGCCTGCATTGCCATGGGCAAGCTGCGTAAGCATAAAGCACCGGTTGTTGGCGATGTTGTAAAGCTTCAGCGATTTGACGCACAAATCGGTATTCAGAAAATCTTACCTAGAAAAAATGAATTGCTGCGTCCGGCAATTGCCAATGTCGATCAGGCAATCATCGTTATGTCTTGTAAAGATCCGGATTTCTCTACGGTGTTGGTAGATCGTTTGATTTTTCAAGTATGTTACGCACAGATCCATCCCATCTTATGCTTTACGAAAATGGATCTTATCGAGGAAGATGATGAAATTCATAAGAAAATCATGGCATATCGCGATAGTGGCTATGATGTTTATATCAGTGGGAAAGGGTATGCCAGTGATGCGCTCATACAAATATTGAAAGGGAAGATCTCCGTCTTGACAGGACAAAGTGGTGCTGGAAAAAGTTCATTGCTAAACCGTATTGATCCAACATTTCATTTGCAGACACAAGAAATCAGCAAGGCGTTAGGACGTGGAAAACATACGACCAGACATTGTGAATTGCATGAGATTGCCGGTGGATGGGTAGCCGATACGCCGGGCTTTTCTTCCATGGATTTTACAACGATGGACATTCAAACGCTGGCTGAACGTATTCCTGATTTTGCACCTTATCTGCATCACTGCAAGTTTAATGACTGTATTCATGTGCAAGAACCAAACTGTGCTATTCGCGAGGCTGTGGAAAAGCAAGAAATCAACGGTGAACGTTATGCACATTATCTGGAAGTTGTGCAGATGATCAAACAAGCAAAACCTAAGTATTAATCTAATATAAGAAAAGGAGGAAAAAAATGAGACAAAAATTAGTAATCGCGCCATCGGTGTTATCATTAGATTATGCAAGAGTGAGTGAACAGTTGGCCGATTTGAATAAAACACGTGCAGAATGGATGCATTTTGATGTGATGGATGGACACTTTGTGCCGAATTTAACCTTTGGTCCGGATATCTTAAAAGGCTTTAAAAAAGCAGTAGATATGGTGATGGATGTGCATATCATGGTGAGTGATCCTAAGTTTTATGCGCCTATTTTCATTAAAGCCGGGGCCGATATCGTAACGTTTCATTATGAAGCTGTTGCATCGATCAAAGAATGTGTCGCCTTGTGTAGAACCATTCGCTCCTTAGGTGCGAAAGCCGGCGTGAGTGTGCGCCCTAAAACACCGATTGATGAAATATTACCATATCTACACGAAATGGATGTATTCTTGATCATGAGTGTGGAACCAGGTTTTGGCGGTCAATCTTTTATGGAAGATCAGTTGGATAAGGTAAGAAAATTGCGCAGCTATATTGATGCACATGAGTTAAATGTACGCATAGAAATTGATGGTGGTATCAACGCGAAAACAGCAAAACAGGCGATTGAAGCTGGCTGTGATACGCTGGTTGCGGGAAGCTATGTGTTTAAACAAGATGTGCATGAGGCGGTAGAATCCTTATTATGCCTGGCGTAATTCTAATCAGTGGATTAGCTGAACGGGTGTATACAAAAGAAGGCTATGACATCATCGGTGTAGATCATGGCGCCTATATCTGTGCTTTGCAAGGCGTTGAAATGAAAGCTGCCATTGGCGATTTTGATAGTGTGAGTAAAACGCAGGTTATCCAAATCCAACAGATGGCAGAAAGAATGGAACAACTTCCTTCACATAAGGATGAGACGGATACCGAAGAGGCGGTATTGTACGCTCTTGCACATGGTTATGATGATATTTGGGTCTATGGTGCATTAGGTGGGCGCTTAGATCATGAATTAGCCAATCTATATCTTTTAATGCATCGCAATTACCCCATCACTCTGGTTAATGAACAAAATCGTATTCGTGTAATAAAAGAAGGTACTTATAAAGTACCTAAAGAATATACCTATCTGTCGTTTCTAGCTTTAGAAGACTCCCAGATAACAGAAATCGGTGTTGCCTATCCGTTAACCAAACGCTGTTTATCTACAAGAGATATATATGCAATCAGTAATGAAATCTTAAATGAGCATGCTGAGATTATTGTACATAAAGGAAGCTTTTTAATGATTGAATCAAGTGATAAAATATGATGAAGCGAACTCCAAAGTTTGGATAACCAAATGCATGGAGTTTTTTGGGGCTCTAAATTAACGTAGGGTTTAAAGAAAAAACGCTCTAAATTATCAT
>NZ_JAJCPX010000023.1:0-51368 GCF_020563125.1 Longicatena sp. 210702-DFI.1.196
GATTCGTTTTATATATTTCATAATATCATGCCCCTTCCTGTGATGGTTGCCATTCAATAGTTACTGTGTCTGGTGCACCCCAAGGAGAGCCTGTAATTTCTCCTTCAGATTTACCTTGAATGATGATTTTTTCAAGACTGTCACAACTTAAGAATGCATAATTTCCTATGCTTGTTACAGAATCTGGAATAACTAAGTTACCTGTTAATCCACTACCATAATAAAATGCAAATCTTCCTATGTAATTTAGTGTTTTGGGTAAGATTAACTCACCTTTCAAATTTTCACAATAATAGAATGCCTCATATTCAATGCTCTTTATAGATTCTGGTATTTTAATACTTGTAATTGCTTTATTCATATAAAATGCTGATGATCCTATACTTGTAATAAAGTATGGTTTCTCATTATACAGTATCTCTTCCGGTATGATGACATCTCCTTCATTTAAGATGACATGCTTTCCACTTATTAAGTCTGTTACGCCATTCTTTACCATAAGCTGATCTAATGCTATTTCTCTTTGTATGACAAATGCCTCAGTTTTGCTTATCGTTTTACCGATTTCATCTTGGATCAAAGTGAATTTTAAATTGAAGACCTCTTTATCATTATTTGGAACAGTCTTTAAATCGATATGAAATTGATCTTCCGGTATCAATACCAATGATTCATCTGAATATACTTTATAAACTTTGAAGTCTGATTTTTGAATATCGGTTCCTGCTCTAAAATATTGTTTATCTGTATCTATAACAACTGTGCTTAATACTAATGATGCTTTCCCTTGGATGATCATGGCATTTTCAGATAATTTTTTGGTATTCTCGTCATTTCCAGATACCCCCGTATAATCCTTCAAATCCTTCTCGCTATCCATGCTCTCATATTCGATGCGATAGCTTCCTGCTTCTACATCCTTAGGATACACTTCTCCCTTGATGTTGATGATTGCCTGATAGCTTGCCTCTTTTTCCACTGTTCCTTCCAGCATCTTATACAAGCGTACTTCGATATGGGATACACCTTTTTCTTCCTTATCTTTCTTTTCATTCTTATTGGCATCCAAATAGATCGTTGTTTTGACTTCTACCGTCTGAACAGCTTCCTTTGTTTTTGGTGTTTCTGCTTCTTCTTTTGGCTCCTCTTTCGTTTCTTCAGGCGGTATGCTTCCTGAGAGTGCCTGCTGCGTTGGGGCATAGCTTATGCTGGATGGTTGTCTTGTTTTATCTGACTGCTCACTAATTTCTTCCCCTTTTGCTTCTTCTTTGGCAAACAACGAGGAATTCGTATTTATGAACAGCATGGAAGCTGCTAATAGAAAAGCAGTGAATCTTTTTTTATTTTTCATCACCTAATTCTCTCCCTCTCCTATGCTTATTATAGATGATATACATACCAAAACCGGATAACATGATCAACAAGACATACAGACCTCTTCTTGTCGTATCTCCTGTTTTTGTTTCCTCTGTTTCTTTCTCTGGTTCTTCTGATTTTGATGGTTCCTTTTGTGGTGTCTCTGGTTTATTGGGTTCTTTCTGCGGTTCATTGGTTTCCGGTACATTAGGTTCTTTATCGGATTGATCCGGACCTACCGGTTTATCTGGTTCAACAGGTTTCTCTGGTTCTTTGACATCCGGAGTCTCAGGATCATCCGGATCCACTGGAGGAACTGGTTTTATAGGTTCTTCATTAGGTGATGCTTTGGGTTCTATCTGCAGCATATAAGTAGGTCCTTGAATAGCATTGTTTACTTCCTCATACATTGGCAGCGTCACGATAAAAGGATCGATACTTCCATAGGCTTCCATATGAGAGGGTACAAGTAGATAGATGCCATTTTTGACATTCTCAAAAGACAGACAGCCATTCTTATCGGTCGTCTTCTTTTCAATGAGCTCTTTCCCTTCTTTTGCGGTAAGCTTTTTGGCGATCTTCTGCAATCCTTGTGCATCGCTTGGCAGGCTCATGTCATACTTGGCATCCAGTTCTGCCTTTCCATCATTGCTCATCTTTCCTACCTGATATAGCGTAAAGACCACTCCTGCTTTCTCATCCCAATCGCCGGGCAGATCTTTCAATTGGATGTTTATCCTTCCGCTGTTTGCCTGTATCGGTGTAAGCATGATTGCTAAGACCATTACCACACTCATCAACAACTGCAATTTCTTTTTCATATGCCCTTCCTCATTCTACTTTCTCTTTCACTTTCGGTTTTCTATTATATTGATATAATAAGATTCCCAATACACTTAACAAGACGATATTCACTGGTACCCACCACCAATCATAATACCAGGGCAGCCCAATGCTATTGTCTGTTTTCATTTCTTCTTTATATTCTGTTCTTTCTCCTGTTACATACAAACGATGTGAATTCACTCCATATGGTGTACATGTAATTAATGTTACCAAGTCTTTTCCTTTTTGAATGTGTAAGGCTTTAATGTCACTTGGTAAGACTATCTGTATATTATTCACTTTATAGGCCATTTTTCTTCCCAGGACCGTAATCAGAAAAATATCTCCTTTTTTTAATTCATCTAAGCTTGTAAACATCTTTTTGTTTGGCAATCCACGATGTGCTGAAAGACATGCATGTGTCGAGATCCCACCAATCGGTAAGGAAGTGCCTTCCAAATGTCCTGCCCCTTTTTGCAAAACTTCTTCTGATGTTCCATGATAAATAGGTAAAGAGACATGTAGTTTAGGAATATCAACAACTCCCATCACTCCATTATTGGCAACATTTAAAAGCTGTGTATACTTTTTCTCCATGCTATGATCTTGAGCAAAAGCATCTATGATTGAGATACCACTACCATTACTTAGTTCTTCATTATATTGTTTCGCTTCTTTAAAAAATTGTTCTTTTCTGTTTGCATCCAGCTTTGCGCTTGTATCATCATATTCAATAATGACTCCATCGTAGTTTCGTTGATTAATTAATCGTGACACAAAGGGATAATCCATGATACCTAAAAAGAACAAAAATACGAAAACGAAACAGACTGATACCATCCGCTTCGTCATCTTCATAATTCTGCCTGTTTCCTGCTCTTCTTCAACATTACAATACTTATGCCTAAGATTCCTATGCCACCAATTGCTAAGAATACCGTGATTCCCATTCCTCCTGTGGATGGCAACGTAAATCCTTTATGGTTCTCTACTGCTATATTGGCTGTTCCTGCTTCCTCATCGATATAGCTGCTATATTCTCCTGTTGTCGCATTTACTTCCTGATCGTTTACCTTCACTGTAAATCTTCCATTTGCTTTCTTCGTCGTTTCATCTTTTTCTGCTATGATCTCTACCTTGATTGCTTCTGCCAACAAGGTATATCCTGTAGGTGATGCCGTTTCCTTTAGATAATAGGTCCCTTCATCCAATTTGCCGAAAGCTATCTCACCATCTGCATTTGTGCTCTTTTCTTCCCCGATCTGTGTTTTGCCATCTTTCTCTAATAAGACGAATTTAGCACCTTGCAAAACTTGTGGTGTACCTTCTTTCGTAAATTTCTTCACATTGATCCCAAAGCTATATACATAAGCTGTTTCTTTTTCACTTGTTGTGGTGGCATTTGGCTTATGATTATATACGATCACTGCCGCATTTTCATTTCCGGCATTTCCCTGTATGGCTTTCTCCGTTACTTTCGCATAATAGGTTACTGCTACCTTTTCTCCTTTATGCGCCTTTAGGAAGGCCTTTGTGAACACGATCTTAAAATCTGCTGTCTCTTTGCTTACATTTGCTGCTGTTATGGCATAGGTCGTATCGGATGCTTCTATGACAGCATCATTCACCTTTACCGTAATTGCATGTTCGCTATCATTTTGTATTGCTAAGCCATCATCCATCGTATCCTGAATTTCGAAAACTACTTTATTCTCACCTTCAAAATAGTCATCGGTATAGCTTGGCATCAGCGTCGTTATCTGATATTGTACAAAATCTCCAATTGCTACCGAACCATCACTTTCTGCTGTGAGTTCCTTATGTATCGTCACTTTCTCATTTTTAGGTGTCGCAGTTACATCATAGACCCATTTTGTACCTGCTGCATTCTCATCCGTATAGTTATCACTGGAAGGCACGGCAATCAAAAATGGCTTTCCTGCCACATATCCATCCGGTGCAGAAGTCTCTACTACCAGATAATATCCCAGGTCAAGATTTTCAAAGGTGACCGTACCGGATGCAGGGGTTGTCATGCTTGCAGTAGCTTTTACATCTGCGGTATTGGCTGTTGCCGTCAAGGTCGTAATAAGCTTTTCCATTTCTGTAGCGGAATATGTCCCTAGTTCATCCGCCTTAATCCCCTGTAATGCTTGCGCAAAATCCGTGGTTGGTTCATATTTAGCAGAAGCATCTGCCGTTGAAGGAGTGAAGCTCATAACCTTATAGATGGCAAAGGTTGCCCCTGCTAAAGGTTGCTTATCCTTTGTCTGCTTGTTGACCGTGATACTTCCGGTTCTGTTTTCAATCGTATTCATATCGAAAACCGCTACATTTTCAAACGCTCTTAAAGAGATGCCGGATGCGATTTCTCCTCCCAGCATAGAAACAGTCGCAACTGTTGCGACCAATACCTTCCTACTTTTCCTTTTCATGTTTTCCTCCTAATCATTATTCTCTGTTATTAAAACTATTTGATGTGATGTGCCCTTATGTCATAAACACCTATATGATAAAGCCCATGTATGGGTTTTATTATGAAGTACAAATACAACCTTGTAAATATTGCTAATTAAACAGCGATAATCACATTTTATAACCTCGCATTTTATTCATAAATACCTTTCATTATCCGGATACAAATATTTATGTAGATATATAGGTTATTTTTATTATGAATAAAACACCTTATTTAATTCCTACTTACAGAATATAGAAAAAGATAACCAGTGTCAATAAATTGACAATAAATTCTAAAAAACAGAGCAATATAAATAAAAAAGCACTTTTTCACTAACCATAAAAAAGAAAACGTAAATAAAATTCCGGTAAATCACCGATAAAATATAACAATTCTTTGGTTATCTTTTTTTGCAATTAAAAAAAGCCGACCCGTATACAGATGGCTTCTTTCCTTGCTTCTAAACGCTTTTTAAATTTTCTTATTTATCCATACAATCCTTCATGCATATGCTAACCCCCATACTTCTTACAACATAAATACAAAATGAAAACAGCCATTTATATATCTTTCATCACATGCATCTGTTTGTATTCTTTAGGTGTATAGCCTGTTACTTTTTTAAAGGTTTTCGCAAAATAATTTTGATTCTGAAAACCTACCAAACTGGAAACCTCTTTGATCTTGCGATTGTTTAATAATAATTGCTTTGCCTTTTCAACGCGATACTCTGCTAAGATATTGGTAAAACTATTTTTTGTATGTTGCGATAAAAGAGAGCTGATATATTGAGGAGTTAAATCTAATTAGTTCGCTAAATCATTTAACCCGATAGAACGGTGGTAATTCTTACCGATATAAGTATACGCATCCAAAACAATCTTGTTCATTGATTTACTGTGTGATTTGATAATGGCATGGATTACATGCTTAACTTCATAACGAATGTAGGTTGCCTCATCCTGCGTGGGATTATCATAAGAGATACCATCGATTTTCTCACTTAGCAATGTCACATAATCCTTCATATCCTCACACTGGTTCATTTTATTCTGCAGAATATGAAAAAGCTTCACCAATATTTTACGTATCGCCAGAATTTCATTTGTTTCCGCCTCTTTTTGAATACGACACACAACATCCGGAAACACTTTTGCCTGATTATAACGTATTGCGTGCAAAAGAGCATCTGCCATATCATTTAAGGTGGTATCTTCTTGCTTATCTGTCAAGGCATGCTGGACATCATCTTGCTCCCATCTCATAGCTATAGTATGCAATAAAAAATATATAAAATATTAAGATAACAGGTAAATATTTCATATAAAAAGAATCATATGGATTTTTTTGTTTATCGTGCTGTATTTTCTTATATCATTATACATATTAAGTATACCATGAGATTTCTCATAAAAAAGGACTTATATATTCTAACAGCCATAAGAAAAGCCTTGCATCATCAAGGCTTAACACTTTTTTTGCTTATTTCTTTTTCCCTTTTTTTCGATCATTTGCACGCTGAACAGCCTCACGATAGTACACATCATCACGGATGCGATAAACGCTTGTAAAGCCGAATAGTTTAATCAGTACAAACATGACCAACAACAAGCTGATCAGTATGATGAAAAACATCAAACCAAAATAGAGAAATGCTGCCTGATTTGGTAATATCGTATGTAAAAAAGCTTTTATATAATCACTTGCTAAAAGAAACACGACAAACAAAATCATGTACATGCTTGTTTTGGTTTCAATATAAATTTTCTTCTGACACTTTTCACAACATACGGTGGAATTAAAGCGAAAGATAGAATAGGTGAATTCATGCCCGCAATGCGGACATCTTACGTTTGTATGAAACATATCATTACCTGCTTTCTGTATCATAAGGCCAGTGGATGATTCCGCCGATATTATAAGCATTGGCATAGCCTGCATCCTTTAGTCTTTTCACTGCCGTACGTGAGCGCTGTCCGCTGCGGCAATATACATACAATGGCTTCTCTTTAGGCAGCATTGTATAGCTTTCATGAAATCGGCTCAATGGCATGTTGATTGCCTGAGGAAGATGACCCGATGCATATTCATCCGCTTCTCTGACGTCGACTAAGACTATATCCTGATGCTCATCCAATGCCTGTTTAACCTCTTCCATCGTTTTATCGAATTTTAAGAAAAACATCTTGCTCCTCCTTTAATCCACGAATAGATAGCCGCAGAAAATATATAGCATGTTCATATAAAAGGCATCAATTCCAATCAAAGTGAATACATTTTGCATAATTGGCAAAGTAAAATACCCCAATTGCATAAAAAGCATCAAAATCACCACAAGGATTGCCACAACTTTTTTAAACACGGCATTGCTGCGTTTCTTACGGCTCTTATTTAAGGAAACACCAAAGAGGAATAAGGCACTGACAATGAGGATAACCATTAAGGTATGCACAAAGCTTCCATGCAGATAGGTTTCCAACAAGCGGGAAAGAAATGCGGATAAAACGATGATCAACAGTGGAAACCCAAGACGTTTCACATCTTCCATCGTTTAGTTTTCCTCCAATAAAACAACCTGCTTCATGACATCGCCATTGCGCATTTGACGTACTGCGCCCATATTATCTGTCACTTTACCAAATACGGTATGCACACCATCTAAATGTGGCTGTGGGCAATGACAGATGAAGAACTGACAACAACCGGTATCTTTACCACGATGTGCCATGGACAAGCTTCCTTCTTCATGACGGTGAGGATTATTTGCTGTTTCACAAGGAATCGTATATCCTAAATCCCCTGTACCATTTCCATAAGGGCAGCCTCCCTGTGATACGAAGTTTTTAATGACACGATGGAATGTCTTCCCATCATAATAACCTTCTTTCATCAATTTCACAAAGTTTTCGACAGTGATAGGTGCATCATCCGGATATAATTCAAAAGGAATCTCCGCACCATTTTCCATCACAATTTTACCATGTAATAACATAATCAATTCGTCCTTTCTTACTCATTTTTCTTACCTACTATACAATAAATAATGATAAATTACAACTGCCTATACAAGCAGAACAACCTGTTTACTATTGATTAGGCGAATCCTTCTGCCTTTAAAGATTTCATTGCCAAATACCCCATCAAAAGTAAAGCCGTTAAATAAATCACAGCGCCCACTCATCGTATCCTTTAAAGTGATAGCACCACGATCTAAGGTCACCTGTAGCTGTTCCACAATTTTCATTGGGAGTTTTTCAAATCCATGCACCCCAAAGCCCATAGCATGGCCTTCACAGATGATTTGCAGCTGTTCCTTTTCGATGAACTGATCAGAAAGCCAGCTCACTTTAGAACCACTATCAAAGCCGAAAAGGGCAATTTCTTGATTCTTCTTCTGACATAAAAAAACCGGAAAACTCCCCATGATCATATTACGACAAGGAAAACGGAACTTATTTTTAACGACTTTAAACTGTTTCGCAATATCATCCATTTCAAAATCAAGCTGTGATAAAACATCCCAGCCGATAATACCATCAAATCCCATCAGATCGATGTTTCCAAAACGCATGGCAAAGTCTTTCTCATCCAGTATGACCATCGGCATATGATGATATTGCAAAGCGCCCATACGCAGTTGTTTCACGATGCAGCCACTTAAAGCTTTCTCTTTTCCGCCAATACTGCCGATTCCGATTCGTCCGGTGGCAGGTATGGCTTCAACTTTTTTTACGCAAGTCGATCTCAGCCCACTGATTTGTGCCCCCGTATCTATTAAAAAGGTACATGAAATCTGATTCACCTCAACCGGTATTGCCAAAAGGCCAAATAAATTACGTTTCATCGGTATTGAAAAAGATTCTTGAAACAGTCGCCGATCGACCATATACGACTTTTGTAAAATGGCTTCCTGCGCTTGTCTACAACCATTTAAAAATGTGGGTGTTAAAATTTTATTTTGTAGGTTGTCATAGGTTGCTTTGTCTATGAAAACCGGTGGGCAGGTTCTTGTTTTGCATCTATGCATGTCATCACTCCTGTATGTATGATTATAACATATCTTACGTAAAACACTTTGTTTTATGAAGGCTTTTCCCTTACTTTTTACATTTAAAAACTTACTAAATTTCTGATTATCTTTTCATAAGTTGGTAAATGCCGATATATCCCGTATTTTAAGGCTTTATCGGTATTTTCTTTTTGGAAGATACCTTGCATAAGCTGGCATTTACCAGCATGAAAATGCAACCAAAAGTAGTAAATGAGTAGTAAATATAAGCTCCGATATTAACAAGCCAGCCTTTCCAGTTCTGCTTTTGCAGATTGAAATGTACCGTGTGCATAATAGCCGAGTGTCATGGTTATGTTAGCGTGTCCCATGAGATATTGCAGAGTGTTTGGGTTCATTCCTCTGTTTGCCATATTCGTACAATAAGTATGTCTGAATGAATGTGGTGTGATGTTCGGTAACTTATCTGTGTGATACTTGTTATACTTCTTAATCAGTCCTCGCACCATGCCCTCATAGTTTCCTGCAACTTTAGGCAAGCCCTCACGGTTTAAGAATAGGAAATTGCTGTAACCACCTACAATCAACGGTTGTGCTTTTCCTCTGTTCTTTAGTATTCTTTGGATTGCTTGATAAGCCCGTTCTGTCAATGGAAGTTCCCGTTTTCCGTTTTTGGTCTTTGGTGTTTCAATATAGTAGCCTATTTCGCTGTCTTTCAATAGCTGGTGGTCTATATTGAGTATTCTGTTCTGCATATCAATATGTGTCGTCAGTCCGCAAAATTCAGAAATACGAAGTCCCGTTTCCAGCAGAAGCACAACCTCATCATAATACTTACTGTAAATTTTATCTGTTTCCATAAAGGCAAGCAGGCGTTCTTCCTGCTCTGGTGTAAGGATAACTTTCTGCTCCGTATCATCTTCCAGAACATCACTTAGCTTAAATTCAAACGGGTTCTTTCTGATACAGTCGTCTTGTATTGCCATGTAAAATGACGCTTTCAAGGAACGCTTATAGTTATCAATCGTTTTATAGGCATATCCTTTTTCACTCATTCTGATAGCCCATTCTTTAGCGTCCGACTGTTTGACGGTATCAATCGCCCTCATACCCAACGGGTCATTTTTTAGAGCGTTCATAAGATACTGTCGTCCCTTTTCAGTAGCCCTTTTGATGTTCTTTCTTTGGCTGTTCTTCTTGTCGTAGAGCTGGCAGACTGTCATTTTACCGCCTGCTGTGTCGATACCGTCGTTAAGGTCTTTTTTAATCTGTGCTTCTTTTTCCCTCAACGATATATCATCACGCTTTCCAGCAGGTGTCTTGTCTGTAGGTACAAGTTTCCAAGAATAGATAAATTGTGGCTTTCCGTATATATCGGTATATTTATAAACGTATCTTCCGTCTTTTCGCTGGCTCTCTCCATTACGCAAATTGCGATTTTTACTGTCTTTTCGTTTTACATTAGACATAGTGTAAAGCTCCTTTCCGTCATGGAATGAGCCGTGATACGCTACATTTATTATACCATATCTACGGCTCAATGACATTAGATTTCGTCCAATGTATCTATGATTTTTTCAAATTGTTTTCGCTTAATCTGAATACGATTACCGTTCACGATAACCCAGCCAGCGTCAATATTTTCTTCGGCTAATTTACGCAATTTCTTTTCGCCAATGCGGAAGTATTTAGACGCTTCTTCAATCGTCAACGTATATTTTTCCCAGATAGGCACATCAGTATTGTTCATAATCTATGCACCCCCTTTACTGTGTGTCATTTTTTACAAGCAGACAGACGGCTTTGGAAAGCTCCATTAGTATCTCAACTATTCCCATTCTTGTGGGCAGAACCGCACCATGCGGACGTATCATTATCCTGTGAGGATAGGTCGTGGCAAAACGACTTTTCCAACAGTCGCTCTCGGATCACTGCGTGGGTCGCTCGCTTTCTTTTGAAAAGGTCGTGGCGTACAGTCCCCGTGGCTCGCTATCTCACAAACGTATCTGTCTGCTTTATTCAGTTGTCAAAGAGCTGTGGCGAAAGCGTGTTGCTTTCATGTAAAAGCAGGGGCAGAGCAGGAAAGAGGGGATTGAACAAATCATGCTCTGCGGTTACTGCTTGTTATTCTTCGGTTTCTAAAGAAATATCAAAGTCCAAAATCATTTTGATAAGTGCTTCTCTGATACGTCCCTTTAATTCCATGTCTACGACTATGCAGACATTACCATATCTGTCATAGAATGGACGCAAACAACATTTTGATATGTACGGGTCATAAAATGCCAGTATCTTTTCAATCGAATTTACGTTGCCGTCCACAGCCGACGAGATAAGGTAAAATGACGGGCGTGTGTTATTCATCATTCATGTTCTCCTTTAACTTTTTCTTGATTTCTTCAAGTGAGTTCTTCCTACTGCGGAACGACGTTGAACGGTTAATCTTTAATCTGTCGCCGATTTCTGTATCGCTCATGCCTAAGAAGAAATACATCAACAAGATTTCTCTATCTTTTTCAGACAGATACTTAATCGCTTCTGCTAAATCATCATCAAGGACACGAACCTCAATACCACATACATCAAAGGCGGTATAATCGCTTTCGTATTCGTCCCAGACTGCCAGCTTTTCCACGACGATTTCTGGAAGTTCACAATAGGAAATTTCCTTATTTCTTCGTCGCTTTAATTCTTTGCGATAATTACGGACAATGCCTTTTACTACACGTTTGAGCTTGCAGTCAAATTGACATTGTATTGTCTTTTGGAAGTCCGACGGTTTCATATCATCACACCCCCTTTCCGTTATGACGTGAAAAGTGTTTATCCCTCTTTCCGCACCATATCTGTACAGCAAGGTGTGATTTGTTGCATGATTTTGAAAAAAAGTGAAAAAATTTTTTCGGGTACAAAAAAAGCCCGCACAAAACATATAGTCTGTACGAGCTATTAAAGCTGTGAGATATTCAGTTGTTGATAAAATGCTGTTAGGTAGTGTATGATTGTATAGAATTTCGCTTAAAATGTTCCATAATACAATCCCCCTTACAGCACTTGTTTTGTATTACACTTTTGTCTTTTTGGTAATCTTGTAAATATATTCTTCTGGTGTAGGGCGTTTATTTCCAAAATACTTTCTGAAATTCGCCTGCACTTCTGAGTCGGTGCTGTTCATAGCTTCATCAATCGTCGCTTCTATATCAGCCCAAACATCAGCCAATGATACACCGCCAGCTTTTGCACCAGCTTTCAATGCTTTTTTTATATCTCGCTTTTTTAAGATAGCCATAATACAACACCGTTCCCTTTTATTTTATAAGTAATTGAATAATGGTTACAAATACCCAAATGAAAAACAGAACACCGTCCAGCTTAGCAACCAAATTCAAGACTTTGTTTTCTATTTTTTCTACTCCGCATATAGCATTAAAATTCATCAATGAAAATGCTAAAATCAATAAAGAGTAATTTGATAAATTGTTACTATTACCATTATAAAGGGCAAAAGCATATCCAGCCCAAAAAGGAAGTAACGCAACTAAAGTAAAGCCTTTTAGAAACTTCATGTCTTTTCTTTCGCTTGAAAAATAATTTTTTGCTAAATGTTTGTCTGCCATAATCGCAACTCCTTTCAAAATTGTTGGAAGTTATCTTCCTCTTTCATTATAATTTTTTTCAATCAGAATGTAAAGTATTTTTTACTATTTGTTATCAAAAAATCATGCTTACATTGTAACAAGCATGAAATTTTTTTACTATTCAATTTTCTTATAGATTAAGATTGCGACAACCTGTACTGTCAACACAATGTCGTATATCCATTGAATAGCACAAGCCATTGTTATGAAATCAACTATTATATACATTGATAGCTGTGCATAGACATTGATTAAAATGATAAATAAAATTGTTGAGATAACACTTGCTTTTCCAACGATTGCTCGTCCTCTTTCATCTCGTGAACTTTTCACAAAGAACAAAACAATTACAGCAATTGTAAGAGGTAGGCAATACCACATACCTATCTTAAATACTGTCATATTACTTAAAATCGATTTTAATAGTTCAATCATTTTTCTGCCTCCTCAAAATCAAATAAATCTTCAATCGCTACATCAAATACTTTTGCAATGCTATATGCCAGCAACATGGACGGATTGTACCTATTTCTTTCGAGCTGTATAATGGTCTGTCGTGACACTCCTACAAGGTCAGCAAGTTCTTGCTGGCTCATTCGCTTTGTAGCCCTATAAACGTGTATCTTGCTATCAAAAGAATATTTTTGTTTCGCCATTTAGTCACCGCCTTATTTCAAATTCAGCTTATTATAACATATTTCTTACTTTTTGTGCGGAATTTCTGAAAAACGTGTAAATCAGTACCGAAATATACATCTTACCATAATTTAGCCTACAATCTTCCAGTTGCTATCTTTATGTAGCACAAGCTCATACTGCGATACTTGCGTTGCCTTTGTCTGATTATCAAGGAATTTCACGGCTACTTTGACTTTCACATTGTCCCCGTCCTTTGTAAAGATAGGGTTTACCAATTCAGAATAAAGGTAGTCCCTGCCGATAGGTTCAATCACATTTCCAGTTACATAATAAGCAAGTTCTTTTTCTGTGGCTGTTGGATAGAGCTTAAAGAATGTTTCCAGAAATGTGGTAGCGTCATTAACGGTATCAGCGTCTACGCTTGCGTCTGCTTCTGGTGTCTTAGGCTCATAGTCTGATTTTTCGATTGCTGGTGCAAGGGTAGGGTTCTGAACGATTACCATATCCCCGTCAGCGTCTACATGGACTTTTACGGTATAGGTTGCCTTGACATTTCTTGTCTGTTCGCCCTCTTTTATCTGCTGATCTACTTCGTAGGTAGCAGAAAAAGTGTCCGTTCCCGATTGCTCGATATGCCACACAATCACATTTGTAACTGTGGAGCTGGTCGGTATATCGGTTCTAATGGTATCTACATTCAAGTCCTGCAATTCCTTTGTCAGATAACCGTTGATTGCCTGCGTCCTTGCTTCAATCGCTTCTTTGCTATTATTCCATGTGTAGTAGGACTTCGCAAAGTTCTTCACGAAATTTTCTATCCCGTTGGTGTCCTGCAAGCGAAACTCAATGATTTCTTTTTCATGGGTGGTGTGCTGGTCGATAGCCGTAAAATTCTTATACACCCCAAAGCTCACGCTTGCGACAAGCACCACCCACAACGCAATCACGGTTTTCTTATGTGTGCCTACCTTGACAGTACGCACCTTTTTTTCTTTGACATTTTCTGTCTGTTTCTCATTCTTCTTAAACATATTTTTCAAGTCCTTTCTATTGTTTTACTCGTCCTGCACCGATTAAGTGCTGTTGCCAGTAACTACTGCTTAGGTCTGCATATCCTATCGGGTCGCCTGCATGGTACATCTGGTTATTTCCTACATAAATTGCAACGTGCGTTACATAAGTACCAGCGTTATAGGTGGAATGGAAAAACACCAAGTCCCCAGCCTTTGCCTGCGAGAGTGGCAGATGTTGGGTAGCGTCATACTGTGCTTGTGCCGTTCTCGGCAAGGAGATACCAGCTTTTTCATAGCACCATTGCGTCAGTCCCGAACAGTCAAAGGAAGTCGTAGGAGAAGAACCGCCATACACATATTTCCAGCCTTGATACTTCAATGCTTCATTCATTACCTTTTGTGCCAGTTCTCCCGATACCTGCGGAACAGTTAAATACTGATTGACTAATTCGACGTAAAATTGATTGCCATACTGATACCGCCAACCCCCGTTCTTCGCAACGGCTATCGGGTTGGTGTAGGTTACTTTCTTTCCACCCGATTTCTCACGGGCGAAGCTCTCTGCAAGATTGTAGGTATGTTTCTTTCCTTTTCCTGCCACATATCCTACATAGCCACCGCCATAGTTATAGGACTGTATCGCTACATTCAAATCGTCGATACCTTGATTTTTGCAGGAAGAAAGCAGGGACGCAAAATACTTACACCCCTGCTTGATTGAGCTTTCTGTATCTAAGGAATTAGGCGGTAAACCAAGACTTTCTGAACTCTGCATAACATCTTCTGCCGTACCGCCACTTTCTACTTGAATGATAGCCAGTAGCACATGGACATACTCGGAGATACCGTTTTCTCTGGCGTATTTTTCTACCATAGGTTGATGTTTCAAAACCTCTGCGGATAAATTCATACCCGTAATGCCAGAAGAAAAGTTGCTGTTTTCGTCGTCGCTGTCCGCACTAATGAGGACACCAAAGAAAAGCACCAGAGAAAAGAGGATAGGAAACAGACTGCCAATGATAGCGATATGTTTCAGTTTCATTTTTTCTTCTGTCCTTTCTTCGTTACAAGGTTACGGGTTTTCTCTGTGGTCTGCTGGTTCTTCTGGACACTCTGCGTCTGTTGAACCTTTGTCCTGCGGTCTTTCGTGTAATTCTGTCGTGTTTCCTGTGATACCACTTTTTCTACATTCTGCCTATGTACTTGCTGTGTAGGCTGGGTCGCTTTCTTATCAGAAGCACCAGAAGATAACGGACGCTCTTTGATAACAGTTGTCTTGACTGGCTCACTTATCTTTGAAGTGGTCGCTGTGGCAGGACGTTTGACTTCCTGCATTTTTTCCATGCTCGGCTTTGGAATGGTTGAAGCTGTGGCTGGTCGCTCATGGGGACGGGTAGCTCCCATTGTCGCTGATCCGTCCGTCTTTCGCTGTGCCTGCCTTGCTTCTTGTGCCTTTTGAAGCTCCATACGCTTGTCAGCGATATTCTGTCTATGCTGTTCCTGCTTTTCTAAGCGTCCCGACTGTCTGGACTGCTGTTCCTGCACCATGCCACGCTTAAAGTCGGACACGCTGGACTTTGCCTTTTCCTTTGCGGAATACACCGCATAAGCGGTCTGTGTCGGCATATCCTTGATATTTTCTTTGACAGCATTTGCCTTGTCTTTCACTTTATTTTTTGTATCTAAGACAGCACCCACCTTTGAGCCTGCACGTTGTCCCATGCTGGAAGATGTATTACCCCGACTGTCTTTTGTAGCTGTGTTCCTTGTCGGTTTTCTGTTTGAAATCGTGCTACCTGCCACCGCACCAGCGACACCGCCAGCAGTAACCGCACCAGCAAGCCGTCTTTCCATACGCCTAGCCCTATGTGCCAAGTATAGATATGGTCTGCGGAATATCCTGCGTCCCATGCTTTGACTGTCGTTAGCGTTCAAAGAGAACATACTCATTAAATCGCCCAGCTTCATATAAATACCAGCGAAACATACTATCTGCAAGAATGCTACCATAAAAAACGGATAGTCCGTGGAGATGTTATAAAACATACTGGAAATGCTGAACGCCACCGTTACAATGAGCGTTATTCCTGCCCGTGTCATTATGGTATTAAACACCCTCACGATTGCCTGCTTTGCCATGCTTTCATAACTCGGTATCATGGAAAGTAGAAAGCTGATAGGTAAAAACATTGCAAAGATAATAAAAAGTATCTGGCTAAATAACATCATGCCCGTAAGCAAAAATACAAATATCGTTATCCCTAAGTTGAAGAACAGTAGGAAGAACACCATACCTAAACGGTTCACGACTTGCGGTATCGTTAGATTGTTGTTGTCATTGTCCTCGATTTCTGTTTTCACGACTTCCTCTCTGGTTTTCCCGTCCTCGTCCTCTGGGCTTGCCGATACAAGAGCTTCCACACGGTCTGCCCCGATTTCTTCTGCGTTGCTGTTACCGAATTGCAGAAGTAGCCACGGCTGTTCCACTTGAATAGAAAATAAGCTGTCCCGTATCAAGTCTACGCTGTCCTTGCCCTCGCTGTCAGAGTTAGGGAGCATGATTTTTGTTCCCAAGTCAAGTGAAGCGGTACTGATGTCTGATGAAAACTCATTTATCTTCTTGATGTAGTCGGGAGCATAGGCAATAAAAGAAGCTGACAGCACGAACACCACAAGAAAATTGATAACAGCGTGAAGTGACTTGCTGGTTTCCCGTTTTATCAGTCCCGTATAAGCAACATACATTCCCACCACTAAGATAATGAGAAGCAGGAAACCGACATAAAAGCCCGTGGAAGAAAAGCCGTTCTCGGTTACACCTGCAAGGGTCTGTATGCTCTTTCCGATACTGTCTGCCATATCGTTGATGAAGTCCAGTTTATAGGCTTCCTGCACCACATAACCCGTTGCATTGCTTAAATAAAGGCTTATCGTCCAGACAAAATTGGTAATGCAGTAAAGCCCGTACTGTACCGATTTTCCAATCCCGTCCAGCCAGTTCCACGGCAACCACGACCAGCTATTATCCACATAAAAATCAAGCTGGTAGTTGGAAAGGGGATATTTGGAATAAAGATTTTCTGCGTTTATAGTATCGTCCACAAGCCCCGTCGCATGAGCCACCGTTCCCAGAAGTGAAAGCAGGATAAGGGAGAGTGCCACCACGAACAGAGCCATTTTGAGAACGTGGAAAATCTTCTTTTTTGTGAACGCACCTTTTATCCTTTCTTTCATCACTCCACCTCATTTCTTTGTACGGGCGGTCTGGTATCAAAGGCGTGTAGCAGTTCTTCAAAGACTGGGTGTATCTGTACCACACCGACACGCCCGTATAAGTCCTGCAATAAGCATTGTCCGTTCTCCAAATCACGAAGCCGTTTCTGGTTGTTTTCGTCGTCCTTGTCGATACCGAAAAATTCTAAGGTCTGTTTTATCTCGTTGATGTCCGTACTTCTAAATGCGAATTTCAAGCCGATATTGTTTTTCAGACTTTCTTTTGACACGTCCCCAGAGGATTGCGTAACGAAATAAACGCCTGCCTGCATAGCCCGTCCAGCACGCACCAGCTTATTTGATAAGGTTTCTCCTTGTGCCACGTTTAAGAACGCCCACGCTTCGTCAAGGTCTACAATCTTAAAAATACTTCTGTCCGAATGGATAAAATCAAGGGCAAAGGTACTAATCACAATCAGCATAGACACCGACAATAATTCAATGGTCGTGTATTCCTCAAAGGTCGTGTCCTTATCTGGCAGTACAAGGTCAGCTACTTGAATGATATTGAGCTGGTTATCCAGACTGATAGCATTTTCTACCGTACCGTCTGAAAACAGCAGGTGTGCAAAGTCGTAGTCCGTGAAGCTGTCGATATGGTCTGCGATATTTCTTGATATGGGCGTATCTTCACGGCGTAGCTCGTCTATCACATGGAGCAAGCCCCGACTGTCACTCTGGGTAACGGAGCGAACCGCTTTTCGTAACACGGGGAATTTTTCGCCGTCCCTAGAGGAAATACCCGTTAAAAATGTCAAGATGTCGATTGCCAGACTTTCAGCGTCTTTTACATTCTTCATAATCACGAATGGGTCAAGAAGTCCTGCATTGTCTTTGTCGCTGGTAAGATTTACGATATTGATTTCATGGGCTATCTCTGAGAGCGTTTCTTTCCAGTTGCCACGCTCTGATTTTGGGTCTAAGATAACCGCTTGACCGCCAAAGAGAACAGAGTAGTACACAAGAAGATTGTTGCAGAACGACTTTCCACCGCCAAGCGAACCGACAAAAGCAGAAGCAAGGGCGTTGGTAACTGTACCTTTCACACCTTGACTGGCAAGGGACGGTTGCAGGTACACATTTCTTCCCGTATCAACGGAATAGCCCATATAGATACCCGTAGTTTCCCCTAACTGCTGTGTCGCACCAAAACCAAGCCCTGCCAAGAAGTCTGATTTTACATACTGCACATAATCATTGATATATCGCTTGCTGGCAGGAAGAAATTCAGAATGAAGCCCCAGCATATCCCCAGCAGGACGCACCAGCTTTACATTGAGGTCATCGTAAAAGTCCTTGACTTCATCACAACGGCGTTTCAGCTCGTCAAGATCGGGTGCAGACACCCGTATCACGTAGCTTAACTTATACATACTTTCTTTGCTCTGGTCTAAATCGGTTTCCAGCTCGTCCACGCTGTCTAATGCGTCCACCACATTTGAGCTGGTTTCACTTCCTGCTTGATAAGCGTGATTGTCAAGGTCTTTCAATTCCTTTTTCTTATTGCGGACGGTTGTTAATGCTTTTCGGTTCTCCACGATTTCTACATTCATAGAAGTATCAACGGGGAATGTGAATTGCTGTTGCTGGAAATAGAAGATTTCACTTGACGGAAAATCAAGCTCCCCGACAATCGCATTGACAGTAAAATAGGACACATAACTTTCCTTGTCCTCATGTTCCAATCTTAAATACCGCTGACTTTCCTCAATCACACACCTTGTCGGACGGATAAGGTCGTAGTATTTTATCAGCGTTTCTTTCTGTAATTTCTTCTTCGGTAGCTGGTATTCATAATCTTCATAGGCGATACCGTCCCTGCCGTAAAGATGTTCCATGAGATACCCAAAATCGTTGATTTCCAAGCGACGCACCTTAAAACGACGGGAGATTTTATTTTCCAGTAACTTTTCCATTTTCATGTAACGGTTGATTTCATCATTCGGCATGGAAACAAAGTCATTCATCAGCGTGTGGTTCACTTCATGGAGAAATTCCGTGAACGTCAGCCACGCCGATTTTTTGATGTTCTTCAGATTGAGCTGTTCTTCCGTAACCATGAGCTTAAAGCCAAGAAAAAAGCGGTAGTCCACTTGATTGTCCCCAATCATAGATACTAACGCTTCGGTCTGTTCGTCTATCTTCTGATAGGCAACTTCCTTTAATTTTCCAGTTACCAGCTTCTTTGACTGCTCCTGCATACTGCGGATTGAGCTTTCTGTGGCAATCTGCAACGCATGAATTTTACCCTCACGGGACTGTGCGATTAGCTGTCGAAAGCTGTCATGCACGATAAATTTCTGCTCTGCGGATAAGAAAGAATAGTTATACGGTATCAGCTCATAGTAGGCGAATACCTCATTGTCCTTGTTCCAGACAAGGTTATTGTCAATATATTTTATCGGGAACATAGTTCACACTCCTTACTGCCGTGATTGTTTCATTCAAGGTCTGCTTATGCAGTTTTACGGCTTTTCCTGCATAAGTGATTTTAGGTCGCAGGGCATAGGTTATCTGTGATTTCAAAAAGCTGTACGGCTTCTTTCCGTCAAAGGTTTTCTGCAACATAAACCAAGTGAGAGCAACAGGAATACCGAAGTATTTGAGAAATGCTCCCTCAATCATGGAAAGTGGAGGAATATCCCCAAACAGAATGATGATAAATTCCGTAATCACAAACCATGTAATCTGTGTAAAAGTAACGGGAAAGGGTAAGTTAAAGTCATTGATTGCATACAAGACTTTTTCCACGTTCCAGATACCTGTATAAGATTTAATCTTTTTCAAGTTCTTTCAGCTCCTTTCAAAATAGAAAAGGACAGCCATTTTCAGACTGTCCCTTAAAAGAGAAATACGCTGTCAGTAGCAACAATGCTTGTTGCTGATCTTCCAGCGTTAGTATGGTATCTCGCACATACCTCGGCTTGTTTCAATAAAGCAACCGCCCATATCCAAATCTCGCCCGTAGGCTTCATAGTCAATGTAGTTCTGTAAGCTGGGTGGAATATCCCCAAGTGCCTGCAATTCGTCTATGTAGTAGTAGGCAACGTCTGTCATGGTTTCACAGTCGGGATAATAATAAATATCGTCCTTGTGTTCCACGACTTCTTCCAGCGTCCCGTAGTGGCTGATAAATTCGTCCAGACACTCTACGATATAGTCGGGAAGTTCCTCTATCATTTCATACATCTCATTGAGTTCTTCAATGGAAACATACTCGCCAATCGCAATCGGGAAGTTGTCGGTATCATGGATTGCGTATTCCTCATACTGTTCATTCAAGCCGATTTTTTCTTTCACATCTTCTTCGTCAATGGGGAACGTGAACCAAGCACCGACTAAATAACCCTCATTGTATTTACCAAGATTAGCAATATAAACCGCCATATCATCAATCATAAGCACCACCTCATTTCCTACTCTGGCAGTTCAAAGATACCGTGTTCTGTTACTAAAAATTTCCCGTGTTCCTGCAAGTGAGAAGCGTAGGCTTCAAAATCAAAGTAATATTCTTGACAGTCCTCGGACAGATGTTTGAACGTCGGGTCGTTCATCAGCTTTTGCCTTGCAACATCTATCATGCTTTTGCAGTCGGGATAAACCGTAATCACATTTCTGCAAATATAAAGTGCTTCTAAATTTTCATACACCGTAAGTAGTGATACATATTCTTCCTGCATATCACTTGAAAGCTGGCGGTACATAAAATCTAATTCGTTGAGCTGATACACGCTTGTATGTTCGTGGACTTCATCAGCAAAAGGCAACACCTTTTCGATAATGCGGTAATCCCCACTTTCTGCACCGACACCTAACTTTTCTTCAAACTCTGCAACATCTATCGGCAGGTCAAACCAGTATGATATTGTTTCTTCGCCAGTTGTTCCTCTCGTTTCCACCAGCACCCTTGTTTCCTGCATTGTTCCTCACGTCCTTTCTGTTGTTTCATCACATCTTTTATGGTCTGGTACGACATACCAAACACATACTTTGAAAAATCTTCTAACTGTCTTTCTTCATAGTCGGCAGGGTTCAGTCGTTTCATTTCCTGCCATACCTTACGCTTGTAAGAGGGCAGGTCGGAAATGTATTCACAGCCGACTTTTGCCTGCATATCCTTAAAAATATCGTTCATGTCATCACTCCAATCTGAAATTTTGGTAAGAAAAAAGCAGTCAATCCTAAGACTAACTGCTTTGTGTGTATGGATATGAAATTGTCAAACTGTAATTTTCCTGTTACACAAACTGAGAGCTGTCATTCTGTAAGCAGTCGCCCATTATCATTCCATTCGCCATACATAACTCCCGCTTTTGTGTTATCTAAAAGCTTCTGTAAGCGACTCTGGAACAATTCCGGCTGCTTTTTCTTAATTTGAATTGTATCAATTCTCACACGCTGATAAAGTGGCGGAAAACTTTGAAAATTCGCCCAAACCTCTGCGTCCGCTTGAAGTGCATTCAAAATATCTTTATCAATCACAAATCCCTTCTCACTCATATCCGGCAATACAGCACGACCGGCGTCTGTCATTCGTCCTAATCGTTCCATTCTGCGACAGCGTTCTTTGTTCAATTCAGACCATAAACTTCCCTTTCTTCGAGGAGCTAATCTTTGTGCTGTAACTCCGTTATCCATTTTCTTTGTTGTGCTGTCAATCCAACCAAAGCACATTGCTTCTTCAACTGCGTCTATATACCAAAATGTTTCATCATCAACAGGACGCCCACGCTTTACAACTACCCAACATTCAGGTTCTTTATTATAATTTTCCAAAAGCCATTGCCGTAACTCATCACGATTTTGTACATTCAATAAATTTCTAAATTCCATTCGCTTTATCTCCACAACTTCTTATTTGTCCGTTTCTTCATATCCATATTATACCATTCTCATATCAGCACCACAATAAAATTTTATGCTCCGATAATCTTATTGAACAGCTCTAACAGTACATCTTTCACACCGCCAGCGTTGAATACCAAGCCGACAGCAATCAAGGCAACTACCAAAAAGCCGATAAGTTTGGAAAACTCACGCTTGAACCCTAAGTAGATACCGATAACCACAATCGCCATAAGCACTAAGCTCTGTGCGTTTGATAAAAACCATTGATATAAATTTTGTCCGAAATTCATTTAATTGTCCTCGCTTTCTTCTAATTGTTTCATTTTATAGTCAGCTTCTTTGCCGACATTCAAAATACACATCAAGACTATGCCGATACCCATTCCCATAGATACCAGCAGGAAGTCTTTTAATAATACCCACATTTTTTATCACTCCTAACTTTCTACTAAATCTTTTGCAGGGGTCGTCTGCTGTTTGATTATCATTTCATGCTTTTCTGTGAGCTTTGCCTGCTGTTCGATTGTTTCCATGTAGTCTGTACCGTTTCCTTTATCAATCTTTTTCAGCATTTTCAAGGTTGGTGCTACCTGCCTTTGTACCCAACGCAATGTGCGGTCTAAGGTGTAAGGCTCTGGCTTTGTCGTCAGCTTCAAGCTCTGTCTGTTATCGCCAATAAACCAAGCCCAGCGGTCATTGAGTTTCCATTCATTTTTTCGCTTGTCGGGTTCTTCATCAACAAACCGTACATACTGGTTGATGATAGAAAAGGCGGTCTGCTCTGCGTCATAATAGGTCAGCAAATCTCGTACTGCATAATAGGCACGTTCATTTCTAAGCCGTATCTCAAAACGGTTGATAATGTCGGCTTCTTCAAGCGGTGTCCCTAACTTGACGTACTGCTCATAGTCCTTTTCATAGATACAAAAATACACATCTGATTTCAGCGAACCAAGATAAAGGGTGCGTCCCATATATTCTCTGTCGTCCTCTCTATGCTTGATAAGCTCGCCCGACTGGTAAAACTTATAACTTCTGGACTTTCCGATATATTCCCGTTTCCTGCATTTTTCCGCAAGCTCTGGAGTATCCAAAATGCCCGTATGGTCGTTGATAGCAAGGTCGATACGCTTCATCACGCCACCGTCTATAAGTGCGTCCATAAGAAAGTCATACCAGCTTCTTTGCTGTGCCAGCAGGTAACTTTCAAACTGCCTGCAACCACGCCCCTTTAACTCTAAAAGGACACCTTTTTCTTCGTCAGCCGACGTATAGATAAAGATGTCCCCTAAAGAATAATGCTCCGTATAACTGTAATGTCCGTAATCTTCATGGAGCATATAATGGATATTCAGTTTTAATATATCTTTGATGATGTGCTGTATATCCAGCGTGGGAAAACGAATTTTCACATAATCAAACAGCATGGTAAGCGGTGCTTCTGGATTGAACCTTGCCAGTTCCTTATGCAGAGTTTCCAGAAGTTCCTTTGACGGCTTCATTTTTCCGCTTTCTATCTTGTTGAGATATTCTCTTGTAATACCAGAAGCCACCGCCAGCCTGCTTTGTGAGATACCGTAAGCAATCCGTTTCTCCCGTAATTCTTTTATCCATTGTTCTTCATTCAGAACCATACCCCCAATCTGTAAAGTGTGAAGTTTTTTAAGGCGACTTCACAACTGAATTTTACTAGGAAATCATGCCAGAAGCCTTATGTTTCCTATGTTTTTTGTCTATTGTCTATTTGCAAACGTACCCCTCTGTTAGATACCGAGGGGTTCATCAGCAGAGCAGGGACAAGCCCTGCTCTGCAAAACGGCTTCCACGGTCGTATTTGCTCCGCCGACCGTTCCTGCCGTTGTGCAGGCAGAACTTATCCTACCTGTTCATACCAATGTAAACCATGATGAATGAAACATCAGCGGATAAACATAAATTTAATGTTTCTTCTGATATTTCACTTTTACGGATAGGGTCTGTTTCCAGAAAAGACTTATCAAGCAATTCAAAAACAAAATCAATCTGGCTGTTGCAAGCCGACTGTTTTCTATTTAAGCGTATCAAGAACAAATCGGGCATGAAGTTTTTTTCGTGAATTGCATTTTCAAGAATAGTATCAGCTTTTTTCTCAAACTGATGTTTTGGATTACATTTAAAATCGTGATAACGTTTCTGCACAAATCCCTCGCAATCGGCTAGAAAATCTCCATAATTGATACAGATACATTTTACGCTCTTAGCTTTCTCGTCTTTATCATCTGATTGTATTATTTTATTGATTTCTTTTATTTCCATGAGTTAGTTCTCCTTTCCTTGTTGTTCTGGCATGACTTGTCTTTCTTGTGCAAGCCTGCCGATTGTTTGTAAAAAGTCATGTCCTTTCGGGACTAAAGGCGTGTAAAACTCACTGATAACGCTTGTTCCCACATCACAATAGCCACGCCCCTTGATACGCTTCTGGAAAAACTGCTTTTTCACATCTGAACCGAACAGCATACCATAACCTAATTCGCTGATACGCCCCAATCCCACACGGAAATTGAAATTATCTCTGATACCGTCCGAGAAATACTTTGCGTCTGGACGCTGGCAGGCAACGATAAGGAAATATCCTGCTTGTCGTCCCAACATAACGATTTTCTTTAACTGGCTAAGTAAGCCCACGCTTTCTTTCGTCCCAAGCATTTCAAAAAATGCTACATATTCATCAAAGATAAGAAAGCAGGGTGGCAGTCCCAGATAGGCGTAGTTTTCGCCCGTCTTATAGTTTGGGTGTCGCTTCATTTCCTCACTTCGCTGTACCATGCCCTCATAAAAGGCATTGACGCAATCTATCATTTCTTCTTTGGTGTGATACACATTTCCCATAACAGTCCCTAAGTCTGCAAGGTCAGCGTTCTTCGGGTCTAAGATATAAAGGACAGCGTTGGTATGCAGTAAGGCTTCAATGAGCGTCAGAAGAAAATACGTTTTACCGCCACCAGTTCCACCAGCAATCAGAGCGTGAGGGAGTGCGTCATATTCCCAGACAAGATTGTTCATCAGTTTCAGACTGCCGTTTTCTGCCCGTACTTCATCAATGGTAATGCGGTTCGCTATCATATCATAAAGCAGGGTATATTCGATATAACCGTCATGTAAGGTCTTGTCGGTCAGCTCACAATATAAGCCACTTTCTAATTTATCCTCTAACCGTAAAAGCTGGTCTTGATATTTTCCTAATGTGATTTCACAGCGGATATGAAGCAATCCCTTTTCCATTTGATAATAAATCTTTGGAAACCAGACAATTTTTTCCCTTGATCTGCTTTGCAGGTCAGTAAAAAAACCGCTGTCTTGTACGGTATCGGCTTCATACCACTTATTTTCCAGTATCATTCTTGCCAGCTTTTGACGGTGCAGGAGCTTCTTGAAACTGTCGTAACAGAAGCGGTAATACAGAAAAGCGACCAATGCACAAACACCAGTCGCTATCAGTATGGTTATGAAGTTGTAAGGGGAGAGTATCAAGCCGTTTTCTAACAAGCTGAAATGCTCCCAATCGGTACGCATGAGCTGTTTGATATTCAGTAGCAAAAGAACCGCCACAAATACAAACAGAAGCGTCCCTATGGAAAAGTGGTAAACAAGGTGCTTGTCGCTGGCTCTGATACGGTGTCCTTTGTTCCAAATCTTACGCATAAATCGTTCACTCCTTTCTGGGTATGAAAAAAGCAGTCAATCCTAAGACTAACTGCTAAAATAATATAACTGTTTATTTGAGCGAAACGTATTAGAGTAAATTTTTCTCTTTTAACATTTCAAGAAATTCTTTATATCCAACACAGTCGCAAGAAACTGTACAAATTTTTTTGTTTCCTACAAATATTTTCAATCCTATTTGCTCTTTTTCTGTGCAACGGGAAATATCATTAAATGAAATTTCTCTTGTTCTTCCAACAGCAGGAGTAATACGCAAATTATTTCCGTCAATTACTACCTTATGTCTTTTTAATGCCCACGCACAAAATTCAATCAATAGAACAAAAATAGCAAAAACAACAGAGTGTCCCACCGTATTATCAAATCCCATGAACAATCCTAAAGCTATTGCAATTCCTACCATTATCAATGAACAAATATGACATACTGTTTGATAGGCGTGTGATACAAAAACAGTATTTGTGAATTTTTCTTTTTTAGTTGCTTTTTGTGTCTTATCTAATACGAGAGATATAATAGGGACAACGAATACAGCAAATATAATAGCTCTTATCATAAACAGCACTCCTTATAATTAAATTTTTCATACCCATATTATAACAGTTTTATATATCCGCTACAACGAAAATCTATCCAACAATCCTATTTCTTCGGCTGTCCCTGTGGTGTAGGGTTCTGTGGATTGCCTGCGTTCTGATTACCTTTATTCTTCAACACAATATCCTCTGCCTTTACATACCAGTCCACATCTGCACCCGTATAGGTCTTTCTTGATACAGTATCGGCTACGGGATTGACAAGTTCCACGACTGCATTGTACGGAAATTCCCTTAACGGTACTTCTGGCGGTACAGACACGGGGATAATTCCACCATGCAGACTGCACTTCAAATCATAGATACGTTTTTTAAGCTGGGTACTCGGTGTCCCGTCCTCATTCTGTAAGAACACATCACGCACCGCTGTAAATTTTAATTCTCCAAATGTTTTCTCTCTGTCAATAACAAACCCGTTTGATAATCTCATAAATTCTTCACTCCTTTACTTTTCTTCAACTGCTACAATATCATCAGCAACTAACACATAATCGGTATGTCCCATATCTCCGATTGCGTAACCTCTGCCGTATAACTTCGGATTGACAAGTTTTACTTTCTGCTCATACTTGAACTTCTTTTCGCCAGCCTGCACGGGAATTTCCACCACAACATTTTCGCCTTTCTGTACGTCAGAATAAAGGTTATAGCTTCGTCTGGCTAAGACCCTGCGGTTATTTTTATCTCTTTCAAAGACTGGCTCGCTTTCGCCTGCAAATTCAAGAGTTCCAAAAGACTGTGCCATATCTGGCACGACATATTTCATTTCCATATTGTTTTACCTCGTTTCTTTCTATATTTGATAAGTTTTTTGATTGTGATTTCTTATTCTGGCGGTTTTGGAAGTACCAGCAATCCCCCAGATAGTAAAGGGTAAAATCAATGCTTACGCACCCTTGACTATCCGTGTTCTTGCAGGTTGTAGGCAGACAAGCCAGAATAAGCGGAAGTCTGCCGTTTGACAGCTTCGGCGGAGAACGTGATTTTTCTTTCATCATACCGTTACCGCCTTATGATTTCTTCATTTTACGGCGTTTGTAAAGATATGTTCCAGCCAGTCCACCAGCAGACGCAAGCAACATCACGACAAATGCCATTACATTTGTACTGTCGCCCGTTTTGGGACTGTCGCTAGGTCTGCTAGGCTTTTCCGGTGTCGGTGGTGTTTCGGGTTTTTCTGGTTCTTCTGGCTTTTCCTTAAAGGTAATCGTCTGTCCCTTATCCTCAATGTCTTTATGCTCGGTAACTTTCTTCGGTTCGTCTGGATTGCTCAAATCGTACAATTCTTCAAAAGTTACAAGCTGTTTGCCGTCAAGAGAAGTAGCGTCAAAGGTAAAGGCAACTTCCGCTTTCATAGTTTCGCTGTCAGCGGTAAAGGTATAATCACTTTCCACACGCTTTCCATTGATAAGAAGTTCTGCATTTTCTTCTTTCAACATCTGCCAGCCCACAAGTTTGTACTGTGTACCGACTTCTAAGCCCTCTAAGGTTACGGTATCAATGATTGTTACCTCTTTTCCAGCTTCAAGCTCTTTGTTGCCGTCCTTATCCGTAGCAGTCGTATGAATTTTGATGATACGTTCTGTAATAAGTACCGTTTGCCCGTCGTCCTCAATGTCTTTATGCTCCGCAACTTTCACGGGTTCGTCTGGATTGCTGAAATCATACAATTCTTCAAAGGTAACAAGGTTCTTGCCACCTAAAGCAGACGCATTGAACGTATAGGAAATTTCCACTTTCATTTCTTCCTCATCAGCGAAAAAGGTATAATCGTTTTCTACACGTTTTCCGTCAATGATAAGCTCGGCATTTTCTTCTTTTAACATCTGCCAGCCTTTGAGCTGATACTTTGTGCCTTTTGTAAGTCCGTCCAATTTGACAGTATCAACGATTGTAACCTCTTTTCCTGCAAGGATTGTCTTTTCGCCGTCTTTGCTGGTCGCTGTGGTATGGATAGAAATTTCTTTTTCGTATTCATCAGTCAGCGTTCCTAAATCAATCACAAGGTTATTTCTTGATACCACAATTTCAAAAGGTGGGATAAGTTCAAAGCCTTTGTTACTATCACAACGCATTTCTTCAATGATGTAGGTATCATAAGGCAACGCACCCTTGCTGTCGTCTGGTTCAGAAGTTCCAAACCATACACCGTCCTCGCTGGTCTTGCCTGCGTTGGTATTGTGCTTATGTGACGCCCAGTCAGAAGAAGTGGAGAATTGCCCGTTATCATCAGTTACCACTACATGATTTTCGCCCGTCGTCTTGCTTGTGATCCTAAAGGGAACATCAGCAAGACGCTTGTGTGTGCCTGCTCCGATTTTTACGCCCTCAATATCTCCACGCTTAATCTGATTGTAGATAGAATGTGCTTCGTCGGTTAAGTCCACGATTTTTCCGTTTTCTGTGATTGCAAAATCAATCGGCTTTGCACCGTCAGTTAAGTAACCGTCGGGAGCTTCACTCTCAACGATACGGAATTTTCCATAAGGTAAGAGGTCAGAAGAAGTAGAAGCGACACCCTCAATATCTGTACGAATTGTCTTTACCACTTCATTTTTCTTGTATAACTTGCCCTCAACCAAAACAGAATTATCATTTAAGGAGATGATGTCAAAGGCTGTATCTTTCAAAGTGGCACTTCCTTGTGGCTTTGTATCGCTCGTTTCTAAATCTCGTTTCTGAATTTTGACACCGCCACGGATAACCTTGTCAGATACGGAAAACTGGTTACTTCCAGATAATACGGCAAGGTCGCCGTCCTCGGTAATCTGTGTAAGGTATAAGCCTTTTATCTGTTCGGACTTATCGCCAGCCTGCATATATGCACCCTTTAACAAGTAGCCGTTTGGAGCTTTTGTTTCTTCTACGGTTAGCGTTCCAAGTGGAAGAACCGCCTTGCCGTCCTGCATATAGAAGCTGTCGCCAGATACCTTGTATGCGTCCGCTAATTTTGTGATGTAGTGGGTTGTCCCATTGCTGTCTGTTTCAGCGATTGTCTTTGTAACCCATGTACGAGTAGCTTCGGCAGGGAGATTGTCTTTATTATAGAAGCCAGCATAATACTTCCATGTAAATTCTGCACCTGCTAGAGAAGCGTTCCCTTGCGGATTGTCTTTCTGTGTTTCCATATCAATCTTGAAAAGCTCAATCAAAGTGTCCGTTACTTTCGGCGTATCTGATACGTTCAAAGTCGCTGTTTTTCCAGCTTCAACCTTTAAGGAATATACAGTTTTATCTACTTTATATCCTGCTGGTGCGGATAATTCCTTGATATAAACTGTGCCAGCCTTTACCTCTACAATATCTGTATTTCCGTTTTCATCAGTCGTAAGGGTGGCAAGCTGTTTTGTGCAGTCTTTATCAGCAAAGACACCGTAAGTTGCACCAGCGATTGAGTAATTCCCGTTACCGTCTGTAATGCTGGTATTACTGGAAACCTTTTGCAGTTTCGCATTTCCGACATTCAGCTTCGCCCAGAATTGTCCCAATTCCTGCCCCTCGCCAGAGTAGATATAACCGCCACATTCATAGCGTCCTTTATTTTCTTTGACAAAGGCTTTCGCACCAGAGAAAACTTCGTCCTGTGTTGCCTTTGGAATTTCATCATAAGAAGCTCGCACGTTATCACATTGCCAGCCAAGATGTACGCTCAATCTCTGCCAGACTACACATTGTTCCAACAGATAGACTTGCTTGTAGTTTAGTTCCTTGTGAGCTTCGCCATACTGTTTGACATACTCTAAGGATAACGCCACATCTGAAATCTGGTCGGCACTCATACGTGAGCTTGCGTCAGCTCTGGTCTTGTATCCATTCTTAAAATCTGTATTGATGTCAATACAATAGGCAGTTTCGCCCTCGACTTTCATATAGCCCTCATTGAATGTCGAACCAATAGAACCGTCATTCATTACTTTTTCAATGATACCGACACGCTCCGCACTTTCCGTCCAGTATTGCTTGCTTTCTGCATGGACGGGTGTAGTCGGTAAAGCAGTAACGACAGTTGCAAGAGCTAAGAAGCCCGTACACAATCGTTTTAACATCTTTTTCATAAATCTAATGCTCCTTTCATTTTGGGTAATAAAATAGCCGTCCAATAAGAACGGCTGGAAATAGAAAAGGAACGTCATGTTAGGCGTTCCATAGTCTATGAAATATTCAATTTTGATTATAAAGTCTTGAATCCAAGTAAAATAAGTACAATAGCGATTATTGGTACTGGTATTGTACAAATGAGGAATAGATTAAATTTTTTCTTTGCTTCTTCCGTATTTTCTTGCTTTAACTTTTTACTTTTAGAAGAAACTATAAACGGAAACGAAAGGAAAAGAAAACTACCTATTAAAATCATTGCAATATTCATAAATTATTCTCCTCTTGTAATTTTTATTTCCTCCTAATTATATCAGTTACATTATCTTACGTCATTCTATTTCTGCTATCAGATTGAATATTTTTTGAGGTAGATAATAAATAATAGAAATAAACTTTTTTTAGAGAGAAATAATTTCTTCAGTAAAATCTTCAAATTCCTTTGTTGATATTTCAGTTTCTTCCCAAGAAGGTACACCCTTTTGCACACTATAATGTACTTTTGACATAGTATCTAAATAATATCCTTCGTAATCATAATCTTCAGTTGGAGATTGACGTATATACATAGCTAATTCTTGAGCCGCTAAATGAGAGATACTATCGTGTAATCCACCGATTGCTGGTCCACTTGAACCACAATACACCTCTAAAAGTAAACAATCTCCATTTTCGTCGATTGCCTTTATGATATAACTAAACTGATTTTCTAAATTATTAGTAATATATCTAGGCTGTCCGAATAAATATTTTAGTTGTCCTAATACCATAACGCAATTTTTTTCAAAATTTTCATCGAGTTCATAAATAGAGCAAATATTTGACGACGGCATATAATACTCTATTGTAGCATTAGCATTTTCAAATTTATACATATTTTTGCCTCCATACTCTTTTAATCTGTTGATATTCTTTCATTTTTCTATATAGCAATTATATCACTAGAAAAATAAGTAGTCATTCTTTTTTGATTATTCAACGAAAATTTGTTTTAATATTAAATCTAATGCTCCTTTCTTTTGAAGTAATAAAATAGTCGTCCAATAAGAACGGCTGAAAATAGAAAAGGAACGTCATGTTAGGCGTTCCATAGTCTATGAAATATTCAATTTTTTCTTGTTTCAATACTGATGTACTATACCATATCTTTGCATATCTAGGAAAACTTGCGTATCAAGGCTCATTCGTTAGTAGTAAATAAGTAGTAAATTGATGTGTTTGTTTCCTTGAAAATGCTGATAGATACTGCGTTTTAGCGGATAATCAGATTTTTATTGTGTTTTTGTTTATAAAACACGCTATACCAAATTGTAAAGATTTTACTTTCAAATTTTGTTTAAAAATGCTATAATGATGTACAGCGGAGGTATGAAGTATGAAAATGAATAAAGATCGTCTTGTCGTTATGAGCGTACAAGGCAGTGTTGACCATCCAAGCATGGCGGGAAATGCTTACCGTGTCGGCTATGATGGTTTTGGACGTATACCGATGGCGACCGGCGGCATCGTTTACAATTATAAAATCAAAGATTCCTGTATGGGTATTGCCGGCGATCATGTAGAACCAGGTGTAAGCTTAAAAAATCCGGTGGAAAGAGAAAATAATGCTTTGCAGGCATTTGCCTGTATCGGTAATCAAGCTCGTATCATCAGCGGAGATGCCAAAGGTAGAATCGGCTATGTTACAGGTAAGCATGGCGGTATCGATCATGTCATGGTCTATTTTGATGAAGAAACATTAGATTTAATGACCTGTGAGGATAAGGTGCATATCAAAGCATGCGGACAGGGGTTAAAGCTGTTAGATCATGAGGAAATTCATGTGATGAATATTGATCCTTCTTTATTGGAAAAGTTAAACATCAAAGAACATGAAGATAGCATAGAAATCGGTGTTACAACCATTGTTCCTGCGCATTTGATGGGAAGTGGCTTAGGCAGTGCGACAACCATGTTAGGGGATTATGACATCATGACACAGGATAAAAAAGCCAACGAAACCTATCACATCAATGACTTGCGTTTTGGCGATATCGTTGCTGTTTTAGATCATGATAATCATCACGGACCTCATTATCTGGAAGGTGCCATCACCATTGGTGTTGTTGTTCATTCCGATTCCTTTACCAGTGGACATGGCCCGGGCTTAACGGTGATTCTTTCCAGCAAGACAAAAACAATCAAACCATTTATTGATAAAGATGCCAATATCGCAAATTATCTTGGCATTGAATAAAAGAAAAAGAAATCCTGACAGGTATTCAGATAGACTCCTATACCTCATGGATTTCTTTTTTCTCGTATTTGATTATTTGATCTTGACTAGCTGTACTTTGCCCCAGCTGCCATAATGACGCACGTTTGCTATTGTTACATAACTGCGCACCTTAATCTGATATTGTTTACCACTGCTAAGTGTATGCAGTTGATAACAATTCCTGCTTGTTTGGTTATAGTTCCAATGATTACTGCCTTTTGCACAATAAGCAATCTGAACACCACTGGCTCCAACAGCCTTTTTATAAGATACATTGATAGCTTTGTGTTTGCTCGTGGTGAGATGCAGTTTAAGCGGCTGTTTGGGAACAATGGTAAAGGTTTTACACATACTGCCACCATAACCGCCTTTTCCAATAATCTTTAAGGTAGCTTTTCCACATTTTTTATTTGTTCCATATTGAATCGTATAATCCCTATTCTTCTTTAATACTGTTTTGCCATACGTTAATGTCACGTTTGGCTGAATTGCTTTTCCACTATAGCTTTGATTGCTTAGCTTGTTCATGCTCACTGTCGCAATATCACGTTTTTTAATTTTAAAAGTCTTTGTCATACTTCCTGTATAATTGCCTTTTCCCTTTACGATGACTTTAGCTATTCCAGAATTAACATTATGAGCATAAGAAAGGGTATAATCTCTTCCGTTTTTTAAAGTCACAGAGCCATAATTCAATAAAGGCAATGGTTTTTGGGCAGAGCCTGTATAAGTCCGTGTTGCTAATGGCTTATTACTTACGGATGTCAGATTGCGTTTATGAATAATAAAACTTTTTGTAAGACAGCCGCCATAATTCCCTTTCCCTTTGATAATCAACTGTGCCGTACCGGCATTGCTGTTATTCTTATACGATAAGGTAAAATCAATACCGTTTTTTAATGTCGTCGTTCCATATTTTAAAAGTGGTAATGGTTTTTGCGCACAGCCTGTATAAGTTTTAGACGGTATGGCATCCACATGGATGCTTTTTGCATAGATTGCCCGCCGTAAGATCTTATAAGTGACATCCTTACTGCCAGCATAAGCATTTAAACCCTCAATGTGAACAGAAGCCGTACCGGATTTCACATTATTGTGATAGGTCAATTTATAATCTTTACCATTTCGCAAGGTGGTTGTTCCATACGTTAGAGTAAGTGATGGAGAATGTGGTTTCCCATCGTAAATATAAGAGGTTGCAGATAATTTGACTTTTGCCTTTGCTATATCATCATGATGCTGCATCGTAAATGCTTTCACACGAAAACATGCGTTGATATTTGCCATATCATACCAGTCATGATGGACATAGAGAAAGCTTTGATCTGATTGAATCTGTTCTTTGAAATTGATCCATCCATAATTTTTGTTTTCAGCCACATACAAACCAGTCGTATCCCCGTAATGATTCTTACATGTCACAACAACGGCATAATAAGTATGTGGTTTTACACAGACATGATGCGTAAGCGGTATCGTGTAAATACCAGCATATTTGCGATAACCTTTCACCGGCATCGATAAAGCTTTGCTGCCACTGTAAGGATCTTGTTTGTCTTTCAGGTTGGTATATACTTCTACCTCATAATCTGTATCTGCTCCTGAAAAAGCAATGGAAACAGCCTCAACATATTCAGGTGAAGTACTCGTACCTTTCTGTGCCTTAAACACATTGGCAACTGTCACTTCACCGCCGGCGGTATATTCTGAAAGAGCTGCGGAACCATCATAGAAATAATTATTTTCATAGGTATCTTTCGCCATATACTGATAAGCTACTACAGCATTGACTGGCTGATCATATGACAGATAGAAATAGCCTGCATCATTGGCATGTGTACCCCAGCTGTTCTTAACGATCCATGCTCCATCATGTTGCGGTTTTATGGAAAACTTGTTTTTCGAAATTGTATCATCATAGCCAACAATAGTCACCGCATGATCAAAGCGTTTGCTGCCATCATAGAAATATTTGGCATATACCGACATCTTTTGAACGGCTATACCAGCCGATACACTGCCATAATCAAGAATGGCCTGTTTGATAGAGGTAATATCATCATCGGGCAAGAAAACAGCATCTTTCATGATATAGGAAGGTTGATAGGCATTTGCTTTTTTAATACCTGCTAACATCGTTGTCTCATTATGTGTATAAGGTGCATTATCTTCATCTGTGGGACTGATCCACTGTGATAAGGCAAAAGCACTTGTCCAGTTATTACCTCCATTATCTAAAAAACCTAGTTTACCGGTTGATGTCGGATCATTGGTATCCCCTGCGGTATTGCCCAATGGATCATTTAAGCGGTTATAAAAACGATACGCAAATTGCAGTTCTGATAAATCAACGGCATTTGGATTATTTACAATTCCACTTTTTAACAGATTTGTTTCAGCGGCTGCCATGGTTGTAAATGCCCAACAATCTCCGTATGGATTTTGATCCTTAATCGGTGTAACATGGTGTTGTTTTCGATTATCGTAGGATGTAGGCAGCGCAGAGCGATATAATTGTCTGCTGTTATTCGGCTTTTGTACTACATAATCAATCGCATGATAATTATTCCCCCCCTGTTTTGGACTATCGATTTGCTTTGCTGTTAAAAGCTGTATATTTCCCAGAAACAAACAAAGTAATAAAACAAAAGACCATAACTTCTTCATAACCTCACCTTCTTTTACTCATCATAACACAAGAATGATAAAATATGAAATTAAATGTGACATTTATGTGATTTTCGTTATTAAAAAGCAAGTTAAATGACACATTTAAGCAAATATGTTATACTTAAAGCCAAGGAAAGAAAAGGAGGTTGGCAGATGGCTGTAACAACATATATTTGTGGAATTTGTGGCTATGTATATGATGGTGACGACTTCTTAAAAGAAGCTGATGATTATCGTTGTCCATTATGTGATCATGGAAAAGATGCCTTCAACGAAAGAAGCTTTGACCATGAAGTAAATTTAGCAAGTGATGAATATCACCGCGTGAAAAAAGAAGAAACGAAATAATGTTGGATGTCCGCTTTGGTACATCCTTTTTTTCTTATCATGAAAAAAGATAAAAAAAAGGCATAGCCTGAAACAGCTATGTCTTAAAGTGCTTAATCTCTATTTCCTACAAAGCGTAAGATATATAAGAAGATGTTAATGAAGTCCAGATATAAATCAAAAGCTGAATAAATTGACAACTTGCTCAGCATACTTTCATCACCTTCATAGCTATGATACAACGCCTTCATTTTCTGTGTATCATATGCTGTTATACCGGTGAATAATAATAAGCCAATTGCTGTAAAGCCGCGTGTCGTAATATCCATACCCAACAATGTCATCACAACTTCTACGATAATCAACGTTAATAAACCACCCATCAAGATTGGCCCAAAGCGCAATAGGTTCATCTTTGTCGTATAGCCGATAATGACCAAACAGCCAAAATATACAGCCGTAATCCCAAAGGCAATACCGATAGAACCTAAGTCATAGACAAAAGCCAGTGTGGAAAAAGTGACTCCCATTAAGATGGAATATGCCACAAAAAGAATGCGTGCCGTCGCTGCTTTCATTTTCGCCAAACGTGCCGCGAAAGCAACGGCTACACCAAGCTGCGCAAATAACAACAACATAGGCGCTATTGGATAAGATACATATAAGCGCAAAGTCATGTTCGTTGTTACCATGCCAAATGCTACCAAAGCCGTAATCAATAAGCCAAGTCCCATCCACGCAAATGTTTTTATCGCATGTTGTTGTATGGTTGTGACATGATATTCGGTTTCAAAATTTAATTCATCATTGTTATGAAACATACATATACCTCCTGTTTAAGTTATAGTATACACTTTTTTATGAAACTTGAAAACTGAAATCCTTTAATTTTTTAATCCGAGTGCTTTTAAAACACCTGTACTGATGGCCTGTGCAATTCGCTCTTGTCCTTTCGCATCACTTAATATGGAAACATCCTTGGGATTGGAGATAAACCCGGTTTCCACCAGAATACTAGGAATTTGATTATAATACAACAGTGATAAAAAAGATTCCCTATCATCCCGCAATCCACGGCTTTTGGTATAGCCATCCGTACGTAAAGCAAGTTCCATATGCTCAGCGATTTTCTTACTGCCTGATTGACGGGTACTGTACCATACCTCACTGCCCGCTGTCTTATCCTTTGCTTCATCACTATAATTGGTATGTATGGAAACAAATATATCCGCTTGACTGGCATTCGCCATGTGACTGCGGGTATTTAAATCATCTACATTATTACTTTTCCATGAGATTGTATCACTTTCTCTTGTATACAACACCTGTACCCCTTCCTGCTTTAACAATTCTCCTGTCTTTAAGGTAATGGATAAGGTGATATCTTTCTCTTTTTTCCCTTGTTTACTTTCGCTCCCCGCATCATATCCGCCATGACCGGCATCTAGCATCACTTTAAACTTTGCCGCCTTTTGTTTTTGCTGTTTTTCTTTCGCAAGCTTTTGTTTTTGCTGTTTTTGATACTCTTCCATCAATTTTTGCTGACGCTGGGCTTCTTTTTTATTCATTCTATCCTGTGCATAAGATTCACGTATCGCAGGAACAATCAAAAAGCATAGCACTAACAGCGTAAAAAAGATGGCATGACGCTGTACGATATTGCGCTTCATGAAGACCTCCTTTCTAAATCCTGCAAAATGTCCATGATGATATCGTAAGATTCACTCTTTTTATCCAACTTATTTTGATAGCGTAAAAAGATCTTGCGCGTTTTTTCTTCATCATCATCTAAATAAGCCAAGCCATAATGCAAGATGACATCCGTAGGATCACTGTGCGTCTTTAATAACTTTAAAAACAGCTGTTCTCCCTTCACGGAGTTAAATGTAAGATAGGCTTGCGCCTGTTCATATTGTAGCATGACTTTGGTGAAGGTATTCGTTTTCGTGAAAATTTGTAAATATTTATCCACAAAAGCGACGATGCGTTTGGCATATGGTTTTTCTTGTCTTGCCAATTGCTGCATGGTATCTAGCATTTCCGCCAGCATGCTTATGATATCAACACCATCATTTACCTGATAAACGATACCTTCAAGACTATCCAAGGAAAAGGTTTTGGCCAGTTTCAGCACCTTGCGAAAGTTCATTTCCAGTGCATCCACTCTTTGCTGATCATCTGATAGTTGCATAGCCTGTACAAAATCACGGGATACTATCCCATAATGAATGAACGAAAACGTTTCGCGTCGAGCAATTTCTAACACAGCCTCATCTATGAAATCTTTGGGATATGGGCTATTGTCGTCTTGTATGATACAGCTATCAAATATGGCATCCGCCACTTGCAGATCATTGAACGTTTTTTTCAGGCTTTCATAAATTGCTTCATAACTCCAGTCGCAGCCTAATAACTGTAAATGACGTTGCAGTTCTTCCTTTGACATTTGTTTCAATTGCACCATCATAATGTCATAGGGGATTTTTTTATGTGTATTCAATTTATCACTCCAATAACTCACATACAACAGCATATAAAGCTTTTAAAAAGGCTTTATCATCTTGCGGTGTACGCTTTTTCATATGACCATAGCGTTTTCTTTGACGGCGTATATTCGCTGCGTCACTTCGCTGATTCAGCAAAGACAGCATGTTGTTATCACGAAAGCGCAAACCGTTTTGTGATAAGGCATGTGCCTGTCTGCTGAGGACCAGTGCGGCTAAGCCATAGTCTTGAGTTATTACAATATCATCTTTTTTTACTTTTTGCAAGATAACGAAATCCGCGCGATCCTTTCCTTTATCGGTAATCACCACTTCACAAGCATCATGCATAAAGCTATGTGAGCTGTCACACACCAATATGACCGGTATAGAAAAATGCTCTGCGATCATAAGCGTTTCTTCAATCACAGGGCATCCATCTCCATCAATTAGGATCTTAAACATGTTCCACCATATGTGGATGATAGCCATTTTCTTCCAAAATATCCAGCACTTCTTCAATATGTGCCTGATTGTTTGTCTCAATTACCACCCCAACACGACACTGATTAAATAAGATACCATTCTGAATACGATTATGGTTTACAGAAATAATATTGGCTCCGGTACGTGAAATCAATTCGATCATGCGTGATAAATTTCCCGGTTTATCGGTAACATTCATATTGATCACCGCCTTGCGTCCTGTTTTGATCAATCCAAGGTCAATGATCTTGGACAGCAAGTTTACATCAATATTTCCTCCGCTTAACACAGCAACGCATTTACGATGAATAAGATCAACTTTTCCAAACATGGCTGCTGCCACACTGACGGCACCAGCTCCTTCTGCTACCATCTTCATTTTTTCCAATAAAACAAGGATGGCTGCCGCAATTTCTTCTTCACTTACCGTTACTACTTCATCTACATACTCTTTACACAATGCATAGGTCAATGTTCCCGGTGTTTTTACGGCAATTCCATCCGCAATCGTACTGACCTCTTTTAAGGTCATGATCTTCTGTTCCTTTAAGGATGTTTTCATGCTCGCTGCTTTTTCTGATTGTACACCGACAATACGGCAATGTGGACGCAAGGTTTTGATAGCATACGCAATGCCACTAATCAAGCCGCCGCCGCCAATCGGTACGATGACTGTATCCACATCCGGCATTTTTTCTATGATTTCCATACCGATGGTTCCCTGGCCGGTAATCACATCTTCATCATTAAATGGTTCAATAAAAACAGCTCCGGTAATTTCCTGCAGATTCTTCGCATATGCATAGGCATCGTTAAAGGTATCTCCTTGCAATTCTACCTTGACGCCATATGCCTTTGTAGCTTCTATCTTGGAAAGAGGTGCTGTTTTCGGCATTACGATCGTTCCCTGAATGCCCATTTTCTTACAAGAATACGCAACCCCTTGTGCATGATTACCAGCACTTGCCGCGATGACCCCTTTCGCCTTTTCTTCCTCATTCAAATTCGAAAGCTTATAATAGGCACCCCGCAGCTTAAACGCTCCTGTGCCCTGTAAATTTTCGGCCTTGATCCATAAATTATCATGAATCTTTGTCGCATGCACCAATGGTGTTTTACTGATGATTGGTTCTAAGACACGTTTCGCATCTTCAATTTTCGCAATTTTCATATCGCCCGCTTTACCTCCGTTATCGATAATTTTATTGTACTATGTTTTTCTCTTCATGAAAAGATGCTTTTCTACAAAATAGATACATTTATTAAAAATTGTACTTATATCGCGAACACATTCATCAATTAAATGAACACAGCAATTCACGTATGCAAGGATAATCAACAGCCACCAAAAGCAGAAGATACCGACCCAAAAAAAGACACAATCAATTCAGATCATGTCCTCTTCCTGTTTTATGCATTAGTCCTTTTCAATAAAATCTAACAACTCTTTTGCAGCCAAATTAATACCATCACGGTTTTCTTTATCAAGACCTAAATGAGTATAAATTTCACCAACAAACACCCCATTATCACGCAGTGCCGTAAAAACCTCATCAATCAATGGATCACAAACATCCTGTTGTTGCATTGGTCCAAATGGATTTGCAAAGTATGTGGTAGAAATACCGACTTCCTGTGTCGTTCCCTTCGCCATACGCTTTCCTTCCTTACAGGTTGCTTTGGCATCTTCCAGATTCTCAAAGCGATGCAATCCGGATTCATTATCATAATTATTGGCATAGGCGAATAAATCAATCTTATGATTCATTGCGACAACTTCATATGGTGCTGCCGGTGTAATGACACGCGCATTATTGCTAGACTCCGGATTCATAAAGATTGAGCGATCCATATCACGATATGGTGTACCCGGATCTAGATCATCCAAGCGAATGAAGGCACCGATTTCCGTACCTTGTCCATATGGAACGCCATCCTCGATATGAATGGTTCCCATATCATCAAAGACAACTTCAATATCTTTGATAACATCTTTACCTGCAATCTTTAAGGCTTCAATTGATTCTGACTTACCTGCGCCAGAATCCCCCATCAGCATAATTCCCTTGCGTTTGCCATTGTGTAAGGTAATATTAACGAAGGCACCATGGATTGGCAGCCAGCCATGCTGCATCTTTCTTAAATTGTGCAGCGTCAGACACATTTTTTTCATATAGCCGAAATATTCAATCTTTTCATCATAAGTTAAGCTTCCGACCCAGATATCATCAGTTGCATCATAATGGAAGACTGTTTCATTTTTATCATCTTGATTACCAAACAGACAGATCAGATCTGGTTTTTTACGGCATTCATCTTCCGTAGCCAACTCAAATAAATTTCCTAATGAAACAGCACTGGAGATAAAATCACGATGAAAGTATACAAAGGCTAATAAAGTTCCGATCTTGCATGGGAAGCAGAACCATTCTTCATCACTGCCAGTAAAATACGTAATTGGATTTACGTCTGTTTCCGTAAACATACCGGTACGCTTGTTTGATTTTGGATGTAAGATCATCGGTGTGCGCAGCATGATGGAAGTAATGAATGGAATATCTTTTAAGGCATCATACGTATTTGATAACTTCGGCTGTTTTACACTTACCGCAATCGCTGCATTGGTTCCGGCCTGCATTTGCCGATATACGCGGTTTTTTCTCCCCATTAAAGATTCTTCTAAATTACGATATAATGTCAATACCATATTATTGAAATTTGAGTCCGCCGTCACAAAGCTGATATCCTGCAAAGCACTTGCTGTTCCCGCCGTAACAACGGAAAAACGCTGATGCTTCTTCCAGAAATTATACATTTCTTCTAAAAATTCTAATAATCGTCCTTTATCATTCAGATAGGAAGATTCAATTTCATCAATTTTAAAGATACGCATCATACGGAACAGACGCAAAAGATCAACGGTTGCCTCGCGTGCTGTCTTTCCGCCTACGGCATAATAATATAAGTCTTCATTGTTCTCTTTCAGATAATCAATAAAATTGTGTACATAGTTACTGAAGGTACTGGAATTTAAAAGCTGATCTCCAGTGGTAGCATATCCGGCGCTGAAATTGACAATCGCCAAATCGTTATTTAAATATAATGTTTCTTTCATAATCTGCTCCTTTCAACCTTTTATCTTTTGTGAAAATAAAGTTTTATCAACCCTATCGTTCTCTATTATACAATAAAGCGAAAAAATAAGAAAGTGTTTTTTTGTAATATTTTCATAAAATGTAAATTCTTTCATGAAAATAACAATACCACTTTCTTACCTTCTTCTTACTTTACTATTTCCATCAGCTTTGCTTTCGTTTCACTGATCAGCCATTCTTCGTTTTCTGATGCTGTACGCGCGCGGAATTCCACCTTGCCATCCACAGCTCCTCTTCCTACCGTTATCCGATAAGGGATGCCGATCAGCTCCATGTCCTTAAATTTTACGCCTGGACGCTCTTTTCGATCATCCAATACGACATCAATACCAGCAGCACTTAGCTCTTCATACAAGGCGGTTGCTACACGCATCTGTTCTTCATCCTTGATGGCTACAACGACGATCGCCACTTGATAAGGCGCTACACTGGCAGGCCAGATGATACCGGATGCGTCATTGTGCTGTTCTACAATTGCCGCCATTGCTCTTCCTAAGCCAAAGCCATAGCAGCCCATCTGTACCGGATGCAGCTTATTTGTTTCATCCTGATATTCTAAGCCAAGACTTTCCGCATATTTCGTACCGAGTTTAAAGGTATTTCCTACCTCAATTCCTTTCGCAAAGGTTAAACGATGTCCACATACCGGACAGATGTCACCTTCTTTTACCTGTGCAATATCCGCAATCATAGAGACTTCAAAATCTTGAACGTTCACATTTACGATATGGTGGTCTGTCTGATTTGCGCCGACAATAAAATTTTTCATATGCGTAACTTCACGATCCATGATGATCGGACATGCAATTCCAATCGGACCGGCAAAACCAACCTTCGCATGTGTAACACGTTCTACTTCATCAAAATCGGCCAATTCCATTTCATTTGCCTGTAACAACTTCAAGACTTTGGTTTCATTTAATTCTCTTGTGCCCTTTAACAAAAAGGCATAGGTCTTACCATCAACCTTATAAATCAATGTCTTTACAAAGTCATCAGCTGCTTTCTGAAAGAAGGCTGCTACCTCTTCGATCGTCTTGGCATCCGGTGTTTTGACAACTTCCATTTGACGAAGTTCTGCCGTGTCATCCGATGCTTGATCCACAACTTCCGTAATTTCCAAATTACTGGAGAAATCGCAATGCTCACAGCCAACAACCACATCTTCTCCGATTGGAGTAATGGCCTGGAATTCCTCCGACAAACTTCCCCCCATTGCCCCGGTATCTGCCTTAACGATCTTATATGTTAAGCCTAAACGCTCCATGATCTTTTTATACGCATGAAACATCTTCATATAGGATATATGCATACTTTCCTCATCCACATCAAAGGAATATGCATCCTTCATGATAAATTCACGCACTCGAATTAAGCCATAACGAGGTCTTGTTTCATCACGAAATTTGGTCTGAATCTGATATAGATTATAAGGGAAATCCTTATAAGAGCTTCCTTTCATGGTTGCCGCTATGGTGAAAAGTTCTTCATGCGTTGGCCCCATGACATAACGTTTCTGGTAACGGTCTTTCAAAGCAAACATATTTGCCCCAAAGGCTTCTCTACGTCCGCTTTTTTCGTATACTTCTTCAGGAATCAGTACTGGCATCAACAACTCCTGTGCACCGGTTGCGTCCATTTCCTCACGTACAATCGTTTCAATCTTCTGTAATACGCGCTTTCCCATAGGCATGATCATATAAATACCGGAAGAGCTTTTCTTGATCATTCCTGCTCTTACCAGTAAGTTTCCACTGACACTGTCTTCATCCTTCGCATTTTCACGGATGGTATAAAAGAAACTGTTACTCAATTTCATACTGTACTCTCCTCATCTAACTTTATGATTCATCAATAATCTTCTGTATTTTAGCATGTTTTAGAATAAATGTAAATTTCTGCTTTTTTTCTTGTTGATATTTTTAAAATCGGCTAGAAAAGGCATTATTTCAATCAGAACAGCTTTGAAACAATGCCGCATGTGACTTACCATTCCTGTGAAGGTATCGGCTTACCATAATAATATCCCTGAATCAGATAGCAACCCAATGTTTTTAATATTTCCACCTGTTCTGCATATTCAACTCCTTCAGCCACAACCTCAATCTGTAAAGCCGCACACAGTTCCACCATACTGGAAATGATGGCTCTGGCTTTATGGTTACTGATGATATCATCCATTAAACCCTTATCCAGTTTCAATACATTAAACTTAACACTGGATAAAAAAGCAATATTACTATATTTAGATCCAAAATCATCTAAAGACAGACGATAGCCTGCTTCTTTTATTTCTTTACATTTCTTCTCCATGGTCGTTCTTTCAATATCACCGACGCTCTCTGTAATTTCAATTTCGATCCATGCACGTTTGCAGGCATAGCTTTTACTGATGTTGCTCATCCGCTGTGCCAAATTGTCTTCCAATAATGTCACACGTGAAAAATTCAAAGAAATCGGCACACATGCTTTGCCTTCCTTTTCCCATTTACATAAGATTTCATGAACCTGCCGGAACACAAAGAAGTCAATATAATGAATGATGCCTAACTTTTCCAGCATCGGAATAAAGCGATTTGGCGCTACGATCGTTCCATCCGCATCCTGATAGCGAATCAAAGCCTCGCCACCAATGATGGCATTGGTTTGTGAATTTACTTTCTTCTGCAAATACACCTGGAAACGGCCTTCCTTAATTTCTTTTAAAATGCCTTTTAAGACATGTGTATTATGTTTGGTGTGTTCGCCTTGCAAACAACTGTAATTAAATTGCTTATTGATCAGTCTTTGCTCATCCGCATGGGCAATCAGCTCATCCAACTGCTTATTCGTATCACTCCATACAAAGCCGATGGATACATCACAAATCTTTTGCATACGTTTTTGCAATTTCACAACATGATTGGTAAACATCTCATTGCTCATATCTTCTACGATCACCAAAAACTCATCCCCGGTAAAACGATAGACATTGCCATTCACAAATATCTTTTCCATTACATGTGCAATGCGACGGATGATATCATCACCATAAGCGTTTCCGTATAGATGATTAATATCCCGCAATCCATTGATATCCAATGAAACTACACCCAATGAAATTAATCGTTCTTCCATGAGTTCCTGACGGTATTGCTGATAGCTTGCGCGATTTAAAGCACCACTTAGATAATCATGATAATGCATATACAATTGTTTCTTTTGCAGTTTCATCTTCGCCAATTCATTGCTTAAATAATAACTTAACATCCGTAAGAAACCGGGATGTTCCTTATGGCACGTATAATTGTCGATGCCAAGATAACCAATAATCACTCCATTATCCTGCATACATGCCAACATGCTGCTATGAATGCGTAATTCTTTTAAATATGCATATATCTTAGGATCTTGGTCTTTTAAGCTTTCTACATCCTCTAATACCTGTACACCAAACAGCAATTCTTTTAAATTCGCATTATTAATAGAATTCGGCTGTAGCATATATTCATTCAATTCTTTGATAGAATCCATACCATCTTTGCGTACTTCATATAATTGCATAGTATCGCTATAATCAATCAAATATGCGCGATCTCCGCCATAATAACGCATGAGTTGCTCAACGGCACGATACAACGCTCTAGTAAAAGACTTTTCCAGATTCATTGAATACAGTGTTTTTAAGAGCATATCCTCACTTGCCTTATCTCCTGTGAATAGCTCCTGCATAGTCAAAGGCTGTGGTAAAGGTTGTTCGACTTCTTTTAGCACATAACAATTTCCACCTTTTTCTTTGGCTTGATGAATGGTATCAAAAGCAATATGAAAGAGTTCATCACTTGTTTTTGGCTGATGCAGCAGGATAATGCCACAAGATAAGGTAACCTTAAAGTTCATATCAGAAAACATATAAGGAATGCCAATCGTCTTACGAATATATTCAACGATAGCACAGATATCCTGTTTGGTAGCCTCACTGCATAACCATAACGCAAATGTTCCATCTTCCATGCGTCCTACGATTTTTCGGCATGCGAAACCAGTTAGTAACAAGGCTGCCAATTCTTCCTGAATACGCTCAACTCCGGCCATATCGATACGTGAAAATTCTGATTCATGATCGATTTCAAATAGTAAGAAAGCTTCTTTTTCATGAGCTTGATTTGGTAGTTTTAAGGCTTCCTTTAACACTTCTTTGAAGGTGTTTTCTTTATATACATTGGGAAATACATCCATTTCCGGTTTCTTCTTCAATGCCAATTCAATTTTTTTGCGATCATCAATGTTCACAAGAATACCATGTAAATATAAATCACCACTTTTGGCATCCATGAATAATCGACCTACACTGTTGACCCAGAACAAATGACCATCTTCATCTTTGCAGCGGTATTCACAATTGATAAGTGATTTCCCTTGGGCATATGCATTTTGTAATGCTTCCATATTCAGTAAATGTAAAAAGCGTAGACGGTCTTCCTCAAAAGCCACATGCTGTGTGTGCAGCTGTAATAAATCTTCAAAACTTTCTACTGTATCATAGGAGTCTACCATTTTGCCTTCTATTTCCATCATGCACTCTTGTGTCAGATTCATACGAAAACGTAACAGCATGGCATCGGAAATAACGATATGGCGCTGCATTTGATGCTGATAATATGCCTGCGCCGTTTTTTGTTTCGTTACATCTTCGCCAACGGCTACCGCATATCGTGCTTTTTTATGCTGATCGTAAATGGTTGTGTAAGTCACCCTTTCCCACCACCAGCCATCATGGTTTTTATTAGCGGTAAGGATATCTCTTTGGATATAAGGAACCCCATTTTCAAGCTGTACATACATATCTTTAAGCGTCGGCCAGCTTTCCGGATGAATTAGGTTTTGCTTTCGCAATTCTTCCGGCATATTGCATGTGATCGGCTGCATTGCATGACGATCCTTACCATTCTCGCTCATATACATAATTTTCTTATCAATATCATATTCCCATACACAGATTTGCGCTTCCTCTAAAGCCGTACGATAAACCAGTTCCTTGTGTGTCAACGCCTCCATTAGCGTATGCTCTCTTGTATGATCCAACATGACGCCCTTCATCTGCCATTGCTGATGTTCATCTTGTTCCAAAGCACCACTTAAAAACAGCCATTTTTGATTGCCTTTTCCAGTCGTAACCGAAAACTCACATTTTATAGTTGATTCTTCCTGTTTTTTTGCTGTTTGTAACAACTTTTTTATCCGCTTCCTATCATCTTGCTGCAATATGCGAATCCATTGCATATGATACGTGTCCTGCATTTGCTGAGGCGTTATTTCTAACAACTCATAAAATGATGCATTGGCATAACACAATGTGAAGGCTGCATCCAAAGTGATAATAAAAACAGCACTGCCTCGAAAACTCTGATATAGGTTCAGCTGATTCTCACATGCTTTTTGTTTCTGTATGTTCACACAAAGCATAAAAACCGCATCTTGTTCTTCACTGTGATGGATTCGTTTGCCCTTACCACTGATCCAAATAACCTGATTGAAGCGATCGCAAATACGAAAAGATACCAAAAACTCCTGCTTTGTCTGCAGCTGTTCACGAATGCTTTGTTCAGTTTTAAATCGATCTTTGGCGAAAATCGTTTCTAAAAAATGGCCATTAACTGCCTCACGATATGTTTTTTCATCCTCATAACCCAAAAGTTTCAGCATGTTGTCATTAATATAGTAAAAAGGGAACCCTTCTTTTACATACCATCCAATCATACCGTCCAAAACAAAATCTGCCATAAACTGCACCATGGCATCATCTAAAAACGTTTTTGTAATAGATGGTTGGTTTAAGATGGCATAAGAATGCTGCTCTTTTTTGGACTGATACACACTATAACGATTCTTTCCCTCTTTTTTCGCTTGATACATTGCCCTATCCGCTGCCTCTAACAGCTGATGAAAGCTTTTCCCATGTTTTGGATAATAGCTTACACCAATGCTGCAATTGACCTCATGGTGCAATTTTTGCATCATATGATGGCTAAACATCTGCTGGATAGCTTTGATTTTCGTAATTACCACATCTTCATGAGGAATAGCATTGAGACATACAACGAATTCATCTCCGCCGATGCGAGCTGCCGTATCTTTTTTACGAATCAGCTTTTGTAAAGCTTCTCCTAAAAAGAATAAGGTTTCATCGCCAATCGTATGTCCATACCTGTCATTCACAAGTTTAAAATCGTCCACATCAATCAATATAAAGGCCATCAATTGTTCATGCTTGCTTATATATTCTTCAATTCTTCGTACACATTCTCGGCGATTATATAAACCGGTTAAAGGATCTAAAGCCGCCTCTTTGCGTGATTTCAAAATTTCATTCTTTTGTTCATGGATATCCTTGATCACCCCTAAGATTTTCATTACCTTACCACTTTGATCACGCAATGCTCTGGCCTGCGCAACTACCCAACGATAACCTTTATCTTGATATTTCAGGCGATATTCGCAGCGCATGGCATCTTTACCATGAAACATAGATTGGAAAGCATCTCGTATAGTGGAAACATCTTCTTGATAAATAATCTTGGCTTCAAATAAAGAATTCGGAAACCCTGTTACCGGTATCTGATAACCAAACTTGCGTTCAAAGTTTTCAGAATAATAAATTTCTTTTGCCGTTACATCGTATTCAAATACGATATCCTGTGTCAAAGATAACAAAAAAGCTAAACGTTTATCACTCAGCTGTAAAGCTTGCTCATTTTTCTTCTCACGACTGATATCATGAAAGATACAATGAAAGGATGTCGTATGATCATTGGAATGTGTAAGTTGTGCACTTATACTCACCCATTTTATCGTTTTATCTTTGCATGTCAACTGACTTTCGCACATAAAGACATCACCATAAGACAGTTGCTTGCGTATTTCACGATGGAGCTGTTTATCTTCTGCAAGTAGAATGGAGAATAAGCGATTATGAAATTTATCCGCAAATTCTTCCTTGGTATAGCCAATAAAATGATACCAGGCATCATCTGCATGAAGTATCGTAAAATATTCATCACTGCAACAGTCAATGACACCGCCTGTTAATGGTTGCTCTACTTGCTTCGCCTTTCTCATGCTCATATCTCCTCGTATGGATTCCATAGTACTTTTATTATACCACTCTTATGTTAGGAATAGGCGTTTATTTTATTCAGCTATCAAATAACTAAAAAAATCAGCTTCTTTAGGTAAGAAACTGATCTAAATTGCTTAATATATGGCACTGCGATCCTTTTTCATCACTTTTCGTATCATCGCATCTTTTTCCATTACGCAAGGCACCTTTGCAGTAATAATTTGCATGGGTGTTTTTGCCACTTCCATTGCCTTTCCATCTTTATCATACAGCTCTGCAAATGTAAAGCGAGTGGTGGTAATGTGGGGACCGAATACTTCGGCTTCAATAAAAGGCTTAAAATTATTTCTTACTTCCAGGGTCGCAATTTGTGTATCGGCATCATAAGCCAAGACATACGCAATGAATTCCTGTGTGACACCGGCTCCATTGACCCCATAGAGTTGTGCTTGCGGTAAAGGTTGTCCTTCATAAAACCCTATCGCAGTTGGGCGGTTTTCTGCTTTTGCTAATTCTTGATAATACCACAACAGACGTTCTTCGCTTAAGTTTCCCTTTTCATATACTTCATCGATTAATAAACGATAGGTTTTAATCAACGTCGCAATATAATAGGCACTCTTCATACGTCCTTCTATTTTCAAGCTAGCAATTCCTGCCTGTATGAGATCCGGAATAAAACGAGCTGCCATCAAATCCTTGCTGGACATCGAAAACAAATCCTGTTCATCATGCAGTGGGCGCTCTTTTTCATATAAGCGATATTTCCAGCGACAGCTTTGGGCACAGCCACCGCGATTGGCATCCCTGCCTGTCATATTGTTGCTTAACACACATCGACCGGAGTAAGAAATACACATACCGCCATGTATGAACACTTCTAATGGCACTTGTGCATGTTTAGCTGTTTCTTGAATTTCCTTTAACGTCAATTCACGTGCTAATACCACACGATCCATACCTTTACGTTTCCAGTAATTGGCTGCACTGGCATTGGTGGAGGAATGTTGTGTCGATACATGTACTTCCAGTTTTGGTGCATATTGCTTGGCACACATCATGATGGTAGGTGATGCGGCGATGATCGCAGTGACACCAATACGTTCTAATTCCATGAGGTATTCCTTTAAACCTTCCATATCCTCTTCATGGGGCAGCATATTCACCGTCACATGTACATGGGCACCATGAGCCTGGGCAAATTTTACACCCTCTGCAATATCCGCAAGGTCAAAATTGCTGGCACGCGAACGCAAAGAAAACTGCTTCCCACCTAAGTAAACGGCATCTGCGCCATATAAGACTGCTATTTTTAAACGCTCTAAATCACCAGCTGGTGCGAGCAGTTCTATTTTCTTCATAGGGATTCCTCCTTACATACTACGTTTAAGCTCTACCATTATAATATAAAGATGACGTACATGAAAGTAGATTCCCCATTTTTTCTACGGTTTAATAATAACCATCATAAAAAAAAGAAAGTGATGAATCCACATGCATCACTTTCCATTCTGTTTTCTTATGCCGATAGCCCTTACTTTTTTATACGGATTGCTTTAACACTGCTATAGCTGCCATACACTTTAGCTTTCGTAGAATCATATTTATAAGCTCTGACCTTTACATAATAGGTCTTTTTCGTTTTTAAAGCTGTCAGCGTTTTCGTTAAAGCACTCGTATACGTACTTTTTACATTGGATTTAAAGCGTTTATCAGTTGTATACGTAATTTGATAGCCACTTGCCTGAGCTACTTTCCGCAGTTTGACCTGCATCTTTTTCCCTTTTAGATTGGTTAAACTTGGTGTGCTTGCTTTCCCAACGCTTATTTTCGCCCATTTCGCATAACGTTTAATATCGCCTTTCGATTTTGTAGTGACTTTCGGATATTTCTTACGACAAGCCGAATCACTATACCAGCCCACAAAGCTATAACCTTTTCTTGTCGGATTTTTCAGCGTTATGTTCTGATTATAATAAACACTTGGATTTTTACTATCATTTTTCCCACCATTGAGATAATACGTAATCTTATATCGAACATATACGTTACATTTATACACCATGCCATTGCTTGCTTTGGCCGTTATGATGGCACTTCCACCATTTACTGCTGTGACTTTCCCTTTGCTATCCACTTTCGCAACTTTCGTATTACTAGAACTCCACGTTATGCTTTTATTGCTGGCGGTTGATGGATAGATGGAAGCTTTTAAGGTATACGTATTTCCACGGTTAAGGGTTTTACTACGAACATTTAGTTTCAGTGAAGATACCGGCGTTTTTACGGTAATCGTACATTTTGCTGCTTTCTTGGAACCATCTTTGGCGGTTGCGGTAATGATTGCCGTGCCATTTCCTCTTGCCGTTACTCTTCCACTCGCCGACACCGTAGCTACTTTCGTATTATTGGATATCCATAACAAATCAGTATTAC